>CAYRLP010000395.1:0-3673 GCA_964424935.1 uncultured Bacteroides sp. | reverse complement strand
GCCTGGAATGGTGGAGGTGTAAATGCTGATTGGAGCCAGCTGGACCTGGAAAAGAGCCAGTTCGTTGCCAATTCCGCAGAAAGTGGCGGCGGCATGTATCTTTTTAACTGCCATCTGTCCATGGACAGCTGTTCGATGGATGGGAACACTGCCACAGAACTTTCCGGAGCAATCGAATACGCAGTAGACACCCTGGTATTTGATACCATGTTTGTATGTACACTGGCAAACAGCCAGATCATCAAAAATCATTCAGGAAATACTGCCGGGGGTATGAGCATCCAGCAGACCCGAACTGAGCAACCCTTGCTGAATCTTCAGATTGATAGCTGCCTGATTGCAGACAACACTGCCCATCACATAGGAGGTTTCAGGATTATGAGGTGTTTGAATCCTGTGGTGGTCTCCAATTCCATTGTTCGGGGGAACATCGTGGAAGCCTGGGCCGGGGGGGCAATGATCTCTGCTGAAACCCGGGGGCAGGTATACAATTGTCTCTTCTATGATAATCATGCAGCTACGGTAAATACTGCCGCTTCTTCAGGGGGATTAGGAATTAACAATCTGGATACAAAGATAGAGGTCAACCATTGTACCTTTGCTGGCAACAGTGCCGGAATCGGTGGAGGATTACAGCTATACCGGGGAGCGAATGCCATTGTTTCTAACTCTATCTTCCGGGAAAACGAACCCCAGCAACTGGCCTTGAGTGCGGTAATAGATACCCTTCCATGCAAACTGACCCTCAATTACAATAGTATCCAGTATGGACTGGATTCGATAAAAATCATCGACACCGTCTCCACACTGGTTTACGGGGACGGTAATATGGAAAATGATCCGCTGTTTGTAGATTCCAACCAGGCAGATTATCACCTCATGGATACCAGTCCGGCCATCGGGGCAGGCAAAGATTCGATTGAAGTGGAAGGAATATGGATAGTTAGTCCGCCCTTTGACCTGGAGGGAAATCCAAGGCCCAACCCTTCCGGTTCCAGGCCCGATCTGGGTGCTTTTGAAAATATGAAGGCATGGCCGATGGGGATAGATGAACCTCTGCCGGACCAGTCCGGGGAATTTGAAGTACGCACCTATCCCAATCCATTCCGGCTGAAAACCATCTTTGAATTCAATTTACCGGAACAGAGTGAGGTTACCCTGGAAATATTCAATCTGCTTGGTGAACACGTACATTACGTCAAATTTCAAAATCTGGAGCCAGGCATTCACAGCATAACCTGGAGTCCGGATCAGCTGGAAAACCATATCTATTTCTATCGCATCAGGGGAGAATCGGTTTCGAATAAAATTTTTATCAAAACGGGTCAGATCCTGAAAATTGAATGAGATGACAGCAAAAACAGATGGACGTCTAGTTGTATTCTCCGGGCCTTCATGCGTCGGGAAAAGCCCCCTGGCAAAAGCCCTTGCCAGGCTGCATCCCGAATTGCATGGATCATTAAAACCGTTGGTGCTGTATAACAGTCGTTCCGCCCGTCCGGGGGAAACCGACGGCACCGATTACTATTTTCGTCCCCGCAAGGCTATTGAGGATCTGAAAGGAAAGGATGGTTTTGTCGTAATGGATGTCCGGGGTGACCTTCAAGCCCTGGATCTGAATGAGTTACGCCAGTCACTGAACAAGGGGGACGTATTCTTCGAAGGTAATCCCTTTTTCGGGGGTTTACTGCTGACACACCCATCCCTGGCTGAAGTGAACCGGCTGAGCATATTCATGTCACCGCTCTCGCGTACCGAAATCTTATTCCTGAAAGCTGCGAAACCCGGCGTATCCCTTCCCGACCTGGTTACCGATGTCATGAGGCGAAAACTTCTGCGCCGAACAAGGCGGCAGAAGGGAGAAATCTCACTGAAGGATCTGGAGAATATCGAAAAAAGGGCGTCAAGTGCCTATACCGAATTGAAGGAAGCGCACCGCTTCCAGTATGTCATTCCCAACCACGACGGGGAAGATAGCGAAAACTGGGATGCTTTCTATTACCCGCTCGGGGATGCACGGGCCGCCTTGAATGCGTTTGTTTCCTTGCTCAAGAATGAGAAACCACCGGTTGTAGAAAGCTGGGGGGAGGATCTGCTTCCATAATCGGGGAAATGATTATATTAGACCTGATCCGATGACAGCTGTTGAAATAACCCACCTGTATAAATCCTACAACGGTAAGCCAGCCGTCATAGATTTGACTTTTTCAGCAAATCCAGGAGAGTTGCTGGGTCTCATCGGGCCCAATGGTGCTGGAAAAAGCACTACGATAAAGATCCTGCTTGATTTTATGAAGCCCGACTCCGGTGAAGTAAGCATCTTCGGCAAACCCATGAATGAACCCCTGAAGAATGAAATAGGATACCTGCCGGAAGAACGGGGTCTTTATAAAAGACTATCTGCCATGGATCAGATCCTGTACTTCTCCTCCTTAAAGGGTCTGAATCATTCTATCGCAAAAGAGAGGGCCGAGAAGCTGCTGGGCCGGACCGGTATGCTGGAAAGCAAACAGAAGCGCATCAAGGACATGAGCAAGGGAATGGGGCAAATCATCCAGTTCATTGTCACCATTATTCATGATCCTCAACTTATCATTCTGGACGAACCTTTCTCCGGCCTTGATCCGGTGAATACAGAAATGATCAAACAAATCATCGCACAATTGCGGGACGAGGGAAAGACCATCATTCTAAGTACGCATCAGATGAACCAGGTGGAGGAATTATGTGACCGGGTTCTGATGATTAATCACGGCCGGGAGGTGCTGTACGGAGACCTGGCGGAAATTAAGGGTGGCTTTAAAAAGCACTCCGTTCTTGTGGATGTAGAAGGCGCCATTGGTAACCTGAAGGGAGTGATGGAACAGAAACCGGAAAAAGGACTTGTTGAACTGGTGCTTTCTCCGGAAACCACTCCTCAGAATATTCTTGATCAATTGAAAGGAAGGACCATAAATCATTTTGAGATCAGGAAGCCTTCCCTGAATGAAATCTTCCTCCAAATAGCCGGTGACAACCATGAATAAGACTTTGCTGATATTCAGGCATGAGTTTCTTCTCACCATCAAAAGAGCCGGATACATCATTCTGACCCTGATCGTTCCTGTTCTTGCCCTGCTTGCTATTGGAGTTTTCCAACTGGCAACGGTACTCTCCAAATCTCCCGAAAACAGGATCGTGCATATCGGTTACGTGGATAATCTCAGGCTGGTAGATGAAACCACGACGGATACGGATTCCAGGTTTATCTCCTATGCTACCAAGGAGGATGCCGTCCAAGCCCTTTACAGTGAGGAGATCTCAACCTTTGTGGTCATTCCTGAGGATTACTTTTCATCCGGTAAGATCCAACGCTTTACCCTGGATAAGGAGACAACTACATCACCGGCCACAGCCACAGCAATCTGGCATTTTTTGTCAACAAATCTTTTAAGGGATAAGGTATCACCGGAGGTGCTGACCCTGGTGGTATCTCCGCTCAACCTGGAGGTCACCCGCATTACGACACAGGGTGAACAGGCTCTGGAGCAAAAGAGTTTTGCCAACGTAATCATACCCGGTGTCTTTGCCCTGCTGCTCAGCCTGGCACTCATGTTTGGGGCCAGTGCGCTGGTCAGCAGCCTGGGAGAGGAGAAGGAAAGTCGCCTGATCGAAGTGCTGTTTTCATCTGTTT
>CAYRLP010000394.1:0-3677 GCA_964424935.1 uncultured Bacteroides sp. | reverse complement strand
CATGAATGGTGCTGTAACCTTCGGTATTGAAGGGAACATATCCCGGCTCCGGAGCGGCAAAGGTCTGGTATGTCGCGCGTTTTGTATAGGCTCTGTCCGGGACACCGCGGGCCGGAACGCCCGATGCCTTTGTTTCCATGGGCATGGACATATCATATTCCATATGAACCACCTCCTCGAGTTCCTTGGTTGCGGACTTGAGGATCACGTTGATGCGGTTGGATTTAGCGATCCGTACCTCTTCTATCTCATACCCAATAAGGTTGAAAACCAGATACTTCGCTTCCGAACTAACCTGGATCTGGTAGATACCGTTCTGATCCGTAACGATTCCCTGGCTGGTTCCTTTTACGGTTACGATAACTCCTGCCAGGG
Source organism: uncultured Bacteroides sp. (assembly GCA_964424935.1). Lineage (GTDB taxonomy): Bacteria > Bacteroidota > Bacteroidia > Bacteroidales. The sequence continues at coordinate 3,302 of CAYRLP010000394.1, read as the reverse complement.
GATTCCCGGCCTCATTACGCACGGTTCCGCTGATCAATCGGGTTTGATCGGGAGCGAGGGTGAAGGCCGAAAGAATGAATACAGTAAGTATTGAAATAAGTGCTTTCATGATTTCCATTTTTAAGTTTGACTTCACTTTCAGGATGCGGCCTTGCTCAGGATTCCATAAAAATTGTTGCATTTTTTTTAATTTTAGTGGACCCACTCCCGTCATATGCTTGAAATCAGCGGAAAACATCCAGACCGTAGCGATGAGGATCTGCTCCGGAAATTCCACCAGAACGGGAGTCTGGATACTCTGGGAGAACTCTATTCACGGTACATGCACCTTGTATATGGTGTTTCATTAAAATACCTGGGGAACAGGGAGGATGCCCGTGATGCGGTCATGCAGATCTTCGAAAAACTGATCACAGATCTTCCGGGAAAGGAGGTCCGGATCTTTAGAAGCTGGTTATATGTGCTCACAAAAAACCACTGCCTGATGCAGATCCGGTCACAAAAAAGTGCAGACGGGAGGATGGAAGGATATAAAATTGAACAGGAATTTATGGAATCTTCCTCTGAAATGCATCCTTTAGACAGAGAAGATGATTCTCTGGAAGAGGCACTGAAAAAGTGCATTGAACAGCTGAAGCAGGAACAGAGGCAGTGTATTGAGCTATTCTACTATGGGAAACTCTGTTACCAGGAGATTGCAGAACAACTGGATCTGAAGGAGAAAAAGGTGAAAAGCCACCTGCAAAACGGAAAGCGTAATTTGAAAATTTGTTTGGAAAGTAACGATGTCACGGAAACGTAAACATAGAAACACCCATGAATATCTGAGGTATTTTAAAGGAGAGCTCTCCCGCGAGGAGCGCTACGACTTTGAGAGGGACCTCGAGGCGGATCCTTTCCTGAAAGAAGCTATGGAGGGCATGGAAGGCATGGACACGCAGGAACTTGAACAGGACCTGCTTTCCCTACACGCGACTCTTCAAAAGAGATTGAGTAGAAGAAAGCGGATACGCTGGTATTATGCAGCTGCCTCCGTGGCTTCCCTGTTGATTGTTGGAACGATATTCCTGACGATCTACGATATCAATCCCAAGACTGCATCGGAATCCATTCCGCTTGACGAATCATATCTGCATGAAGAACGGGCAACACAGCCTGGGGCCGCCGATAAGGAGACCTTGAAGGAGCAAGCAGAACCGGTTCCGGATGAGGCAGGTAAGGGTGCTGAAATGTACGAACAGGAGGTAGTTCCCGAAGAAAAGGAGGCAGTTCCCGAAGAGCATGAAATCGCGACGCCGACGGCTCCGGTTCCGGAGATCACGGCTGAGGAAGCCGGTGCCAGGAAAGTTGCTGAAGCCGGGGAAGTTGCCGAAGCCGGGGAAGTTGCCGAAGCCGGGGAAGTTGCTGAAGCTGAAAAGGCTGATGAGGGTAAGAGGATTGCCGAGCCCAGAAGGGCTGCGGTGCAAGAACCGGCTCCGGAGGAACCGGAAGTGATGGCCGTGGAAGCACAACCGATTCGCAACAGGAAAAAAACAGAGGTAGAGGAAGAAGTCATTTCTGAACAGGATGCAGCCATCCCGGAACAGAAAGCAGCCATCCCGGAACAGAAAGCAGCTATCCCGGAACAGAAAGCAGCTATCCCTGAACAGAGAGCAGCCATCATGCTTCCGGATGCAGGGGCCCGGGCACAGGGCATACAGGTGAGCGGGATCGTGGTTTCTGCGGAGAACCAGGAACCCCTGCCCGGTGCGAGTATCCATGTGAAGGGAATCGATTCAGGTCTGGTGGCCGATATAGAAGGACGGTTTACATTGATGGCTGACCCGCAAATTCCACCTACCGTTATTGCCAGTTATGTCGGGATGGAACCCGGTGAATACAGGCTGGATGAGTATAAAGAAAACCGGCTGGCCCTGCAACCTGACCCAAATATGCTGAACGAGGTGGTGGTCATGGATTCGGAGGACCTGGACAGGCTGTTGGGCGCGGGTGCTGTTCAGAATATTTCAGCAGACAACCAGATATATACCTACCAGGGGGCTGAACCTGAAGGGGGACTCGATGCCTATAAAATGTACATAGAGGAGCATATCCGGTTCCCTGCCGGAGATACCTTTAGCAATAGGGAGGTTGTGGTGATGAGATTCAATGTTGATTCGGAAGGAACCATCTCCCATATTGAATCCCTTCGTTCTCCGGGACAGCCATTTACAGAAGAGGTAATCAGGCTATTGCTGAACGGCCCTGACTGGAAACCTGCCCGGGACGAAAACGGAGCCACGAATGATGTGGTCCGCATGCGTATCGTATTCAAGAAATAGAGAAATACCCCAACATGAATCGCACATTCCTGAACAATGCAGGATTGCTCCTCCTTGCCATTATTTTTTCCACAGGTCTTATATTCGCCTTTATAGAACTTCCCAGGCTGCTGGATGCCATCCTGCAAACCCATCTTGGTTTCCCCCAGTTTGACCATGGAGGCGGTGGAGACAGCGCCCTTAAAACAGAGATGTTCATCCAGGGACTTCACCTCCGGTGGTTCGGATACGGTTCGTTGCTGCTGATCGCCGGTCTGATCTTGCTTGGATTCTTTACACGTAAATCAGGCTGGGCCCTGGCAGGAGCTGTGGGACTTTTCCTGCCAGTGTTCGGGCAATTTGCCTTCAGCATGTTTTTCCTGGCCGGCCTGGGATTCCTACGGGTGGGCTGGCTTCCTTTTCTGGATATATCCTTCGATATTCTCGACCTGGGGAAGGTGATCTATATACCCTACTGGATCCTCAGATGGTTGCTTGGCCTGTTCAACTGGCACCCGTATAATTTCATAGCCTGGCTCTTTATGGCCTCTGGAGCCTTTCTGTTCACCTGGAGCGTGCTGCTCTGGTTCAAATCCAGGTACCACGGAAACAGGGTGGCCACATCCTGGCTTTATAAAGTCTCACGTCATCCCCAGTACCTGGGCTGGATCCTCTGGAGTTACGGTTTCATTCTTTTTTCTCCCTACAAGCAAACCATGAAAATGACGTGGCATGTCCCCTCCTCCCTTCCCTGGCTTCTGATGACCATGACCATTGTGGGAATCTGTATGATGGAGGAGATAAAAATGATGAAAATTACCAGTGGAAGCTATGCAAGCTACCGGGAGTCCTCGCCCTTTCTTTTTCCGCTGCCATCTTGGCTGAACAGGATCCTTACCTGGCCGGGCAGACTGGTTACCGGGGGCGGATATCCCACCAGGTGGAGAAAGGTTCTGTGGATCGTGCTGATCTACACATTGATCCTGATGGCACTCTCTTTGA
>CAYRLP010000393.1:0-3683 GCA_964424935.1 uncultured Bacteroides sp. | reverse complement strand
ATCTGAAAGGAGGTGAGGAAGTGCTTGAACCGCATTTTACCTTCCAGGGTTTCCGCTATGTTTTGGTAAGCGGGTATCCGGGTACACTGAGCCCTGACAGGATCAGGGGCATGGTGATTCATTCGGACATGGAACCGGCAGGGACCTTTGAATGTTCCGATACCCTGATCAACCAGCTGCAGCACAATATTGTATGGGGACTGAAAGGGAATTTCCTGGATGTACCCACCGACTGTCCTCAGCGGGATGAACGGCTGGGCTGGACGGGCGATGCCCAGGTGTTTGCACCCACGGCCTGCTTCAACATGGATGCCGCCACCTTTTACCGGAAATGGCTGAAGGATATGGCAACGGACCAGGCAGAGGACGGAATGATCCCCAATGTGATCCCCGATATCCTGGGGGGAGGGGGAGCCACCGGCTGGGCCGATGCCGGGGTGGTGATCCCGTGGGTGGTTTACCAGTACTATGGGGATACTACCGTGCTGGAGAACCAGTATGAAAGCATGAAAAAATGGATCGGTTATATGGAGGAGCACGCAGGAGATGATTACATATGGACAGATGATTTTCACTACGGCGACTGGCTCTCTTTCGACGACAGCCGGTCCGACTACATGGGAGCCTATACTACCAAGGACCTGATCGCCACTGCCTATTATTCCTACTCATCAGGTCTGGTCGCCAAGGTGGCCGGGGTCCTGGGCAGGGCTGAGGATGCCCGGTACTACAAGGAACTTTCCGACAGGGTAAAGCAGGCTTTCAATGAGGAGTTTGTAACTCCCAACGGCAGGCTGGTGGCACATACACAGACGGCCTATACCCTGGCCCTGGCTTTCGGTTTGCTTGATGAAGCAACCGCTGAGAAGAGCGCCAGTTACCTGGCTAAGGATGTGGAAGACTTCGGACACATCACCACGGGATTTCTGGGAACCCCCCTGATCTCTCAGACACTAACCAATACAGGTAGAAACGACCTGGCTTTCATGTTGTTAAACAGGAAGGAGTATCCCTCCTGGCTCTATCCCGTGACCATGGGGGCCACGACCATCTGGGAAAGGTGGGATGGCCAGAAGCCGGATCTCAGTTTCCAGACACCCAGCATGAACTCCTTTAACCATTATGCCTATGGGGCCATCGGGAACTGGATGTACCAGGTGATGGCAGGCATCGTACCGGATGAGGATCATCCCGGATACAAACAATTTATTATCCACCCGCAACCTGAGGGCGGATTCACATGGGCCCGGGCCACCCATGAGAGCATTTATGGCCGGATTGTTTCCGGCTGGGAACTGGAGGGCGATAAACTGACCATGAAGGTGGAGATCCCTGCCAACACTCTTGCCACGATCTATGTTCCAGGTGATCCCTCGGGCATCCTGTTAAACGGTGCACCGCTTTCCGCTTCCGGAACGGAATATGTACAGGTCGGCGGAGAGGTGGTAGTCTCTGCAGGCTCGGGTTCTTATGAAATCGTCACCTCCTTAAATTAGAACCGGTATGAAGCATTCTATCCGGCTGGGTTTCCTGGTGAGCGTGGTGATCCTTATATATTCCTGCTCCGGATCGGTGAACCGGACCCAGGGTCCCCCCAACATTCTGTTTATCGTTGTGGACGATCTGAGGCCCGAACTGGGCTGCTACGGCAAGGAATTGATCCAGTCGCCCAACATAGACCAGCTGGCAGCCACGGGAACCCGATTCGACCGGTCGTATTGCAATATCCCTGTTTGCGGTGCATCCAGGGCCAGTTTGATGACCGGACTGAGACCTGCCCGTCACCGGTTCCTCACCTATTTGAGCCGGGCAGATGAGGAAGCACCGGGGATCCCCACACTTTCACACCATTTCAGGGACAACGGTTACTATACCATCAGCAACGGCAAGGTCTTTCATCACGACAACGATGACTCTATCGGCTGGAACGAGATCTGGCATCCGGTTTCCAACAGCAACTCATGGAGGGATTATGCCCTTCCCGAGAACTTGCTGCGGGACACCTCCGATATTTACAGGGGACCTCCTTTTGAGCGCGCAGCCGTACCTGACTCCACCTATAAGGATGGGAAAATCGCCGCCAAGACCATCGGCGATCTTCGCAAACTGAAGAAGCAGAATAAGCCCTTTTTCCTGGCAGCCGGCTTCTACAAGCCCCATCTGCCCTTTAATGCCCCGGAACCATACTGGGCTTTATATGATGGCAAAGTCCGCTTGCCGGACAACAATTACCCTCCCTTAAATGCCCCCGCCGAGTCCCTTCACAATTTCGGGGAGCTGCGGGCCTATGCCGGGGTACCTCCCGAGGGACCCGTTACGGACGAATTTGCCCGTACCCTGATCCATGGGTACTACGCGTGCGTTTCCTATACCGATGCACAGATCGGGAAGGTCCTGGATGAGCTGGAGCGTCTGGACCTGGACCGCAGCACCATTGTGATCCTGTGGGGTGACCATGGCTGGAACCTGCGGGAACACGGATTGTGGTGCAAACACTGCAATTACGAGACTTCGCTTCATACCCCGCTGATTGTACGCGTTCCGGGTACCGATCAGGTCCGTTCGTCCGCGGAGATCGTGGAATATGTGGATATTTACCCGACCCTCTGTGAGCTGGCCGGATTGGAACTTCCAGGACACCTGCAGGGACAAAGTTTCAGGGACCTGCTGTTTGATCCGGAGGCAACCAGCGACGGGGTGGCTATCAGCCAGTGGTATGCAGGGATCACTACCATACGTGAGAACTGGTTCTATACCGAATGGGTCGACGACCTGGACAGCTCCTATGCCCGGATGTTGTACGACCACGCAGTTGATCCGGGGGAAAATGTAAATATCTCTGAAGACCCCGATTTCGGGGAGACCATTCATGCCCTGAGCGCAGAGATGAGGCGCAGCAGGGCTCCCAACTACTTCAAATAAAGATTTTTTTACAGGCAAAGGGCGATTTGACCGGCCGATGTCACATATAGGATCATCAGGCCTGTCAACCAACGTCTAATTAAAATTTGCTTGTAATGAAAATGAAAAGAAATTGTATTGTTTTGCTGTCTCTGGCGGGAATGTTTCTCATATACTTCAGCGGCTGCACGAAGGAGGAGGAAAGCCAGGGTTCATCCCGGGAAAGCACCAACATTCTTGTTTACGAGGATCCCTCTCTCAAGGAGCAGGTTAGTTCCAACTTCTATGACAACCACATTTACCGGATAGAATTGCTGGGTGCCAACCGGGAAAGGGAGCAGGTGTTTAGTGCGGCCCTTGCCCAGGGAGCAGAGAAGGAATTCCTGAACCTTAAGGAAGCACAGAAATTCTTCTTCAATCACACCGATGTGATCATGTATTCCATTCCCACCATGGATCCCGAGCTAACGCTGATCCTGTATGAATCCCATGGACTCTACCAGGTCAGCATGGCCCATTTCAGGCCCGTTGAAGGGGGCCTCATGCAGTTTACTCTGAAGACCATGGACGACCGGGACTATTTTTCCCTGAAACTGGATGATCAGAACCGCATGGGGGAATTGAGGATTTTTGAAAATGAGAAGATAAAAAGCTTCAATAAAGCCGTTAATTCCTTAACTTTAAGTGAAGAAAGCCAGGATGAACAGCTGAAAGGAACTTCGGCCATCTGTTGCAGGAAGGAGAGCAGCTGGTCCGATTGCATGGAGTGTACCGTCGATGAT
>CAYRLP010000392.1:0-3697 GCA_964424935.1 uncultured Bacteroides sp. | reverse complement strand
GTACTGCAGGGAACGGTACTTCCGGAAATGCAGGCAGCGGACAGAATCCCCCCCCGCCCCGCCCGCCTGCCCAGGAGGAGGATAAGAGCTACCTGGAAGAGATTTACCGCTGGGAGGTCACCTGCCTGGACCTGGAAACGGGGGAACAGCTCTGGCAACAGGTTGCTAAAGAAGGAAGCCCCAGGACCAAAAAGAACCCGGCTACCAATTATGCTTCTGAAACCCCTGTCACCGACGGGCAAAGGCTCTATGTCTATTTTGGTATGAACGGACTTTACTGTTACGACCTGGAGGGGACACTGCTTTGGGTGACAGATCTGGGGGCCTACCAGACGCTCAATGGCTGGGGGACCGGTTCTTCTCCGGTACTCTATAAAGACAAGCTTTTTGTCCAGGTAGACAACGAGGATAACTCATTCCTTGTAGCGCTGGATGCCTCCAGCGGAAAGGAACTCTGGAAAAAAGAGCGAAAGGAAAAAACCAACTACAGTACACCGGTTATCTGGAAGAACAGTGTGCGCACCGAGCTGGTTACCACGGGCAAGACAGCCAGGTCCTATGATCCCGACAACGGGGACCTGCTCTGGGAACTGTTCATCGGAGGATTTTACACCATCCCTTCGGCGGTGCCGGTTCAGGATCTGATTTACCTGGGGAATGCCGGATTTCGTGATACCCCCGGCACCCTGTACTGTGTAAGGGCAGGTGCCGAAGGAAACATTACCCCTGCCGAAGGAGAACGCACGAGCAGCGGGGTGGTGTGGTCCAATCCGGAAGCCCCGACGGAAAATCCCAATCCCCTGGTTTACGATGGTTTGCTCTATGTGGTCAGCTCCAGGGGAGGGAACATCACCTGCTTCGATGCCACCAGCGGAGAAGAGGTTTACATGGAGAAAGTGGACAACGTGGGAGCCTGCTGGGCCTCTCCCTGGGAGTATAAGGATCAGATCTTCTTTACGGACGAAAAGGGGGTTACCAGTGTGCTGAAAGCAGGAAGATCTTTTGAGTTGCTCTACCAGAACAGAATTGATGATCAATTCTGGGCCTCCGTGGCAGCTGCCAAAGATGCCTGGATCATGAAGGGAACGAACAAAATCTATTCTATCGGTTACAATTGATGATCAGACTAAGATCCCTCTTCATCGCCTGTGGCCTGGCTATCCCGGCTCTGGTCACCGCTGCAAGGGGATTTGCAGATGAGTACCGGTACCCCATATCCTATACTGACGAAGAGATCACCATCGACGGGGTCCTTTCCGAAAACGTCTGGAACAATGTACCTGTGGCCGGCGGTTTCTGGATGAGCTACCCGGTGGACGACCGCAGGGTGGAGGATCGCCTGCAGACCGAAGTCAGGATGACTTCCGACGGTCAGTACATTTATATTGCGGCTGTTTGCCATGGACCCCAGGATTATGTGATCCAGACTCTGAAACGGGATGCCGAATTCTGGGACAGCGACGGTTTCGGTCTGGTGATCGATCCGGTCAATGAGAAGACCAATGGTTTTACTTTCGGGGTCAGTCCGGCCGGGGTGCAGACTGAATACCTCGTTACAGGACAAACGGGACGAAGGGCGGATCTGAGGCCCGGGGAACTCCGTAAAGGGGTCAACCTGGCCTGGGATAACAAATGGTTGGCCGAGGTAAAGCAGCATCCGGACCGGTGGGTGGTGGAGATAGCCATTCCCTTTAAATCCCTGCGTTTTGAGGAGAGCAAGCCCGAGTGGGGGATTAACTTCTTCCGGAGGGATGCATCCACCAACAGCATACATACCTGGGCACCGGTTCCCATCGAATTTCATGAAACTGATCTGGGATACACGGGTATCCTGAGCTGGGAGAAGGCCCCTGAAAAGGCACCCCGCAATTTTGCCATCATACCCTATGCCCGGGGAGGGGTTTCCAAAGATTACAAGACCGGTTCACCGGCTGAGCCCATCTTCCAGGCTGGCGTGGATGCCAAGGTGCCGGTCACTTCCAGCATGAACCTGGACCTTACCGTGAATCCCGATTTCTCCCAGGTGGAGGTGGATGAACAGGTGATCAACCTGACCCTTTTTGATATCCGCCTGCCTGAGAAAAGACTGTTCTTCCTTGAAAACAGTGACGTGTTTGAGGATTTCGGTATTCCCCCCATGCGTCCTTTCTTTTCCCGACGCATCGGGCTGGACCGGGAAGGAATGCCCATCCCCATCCTTTACGGAGCAAGACTCAGCGGAAACGTAAACAAGAACCTCCGACTGGGGGTTATGAATCTGCAAACCGGGGAAAAGGAAAGCTTTCTTCCGCAGAACTATACTACTGCAGCCTTCCACCAGCAGGTACTGGCACGCTCGGTCATCAAAGGGTATTTCAACAACCGGAACGCCCTGAGGGCGGAAGATCCGGATTACAACCGGAATGCGGGTCTGGAATTCCTGTACCGGTCAGCGGACGGGCGCCTTCAGAGCTTCGGAGGGTATTCCAGGTCGTTCAGCCCGGGACCCAAAGATAAAAGCTATTTCTACAACGCCGGTATCGGGTATGACAACCGCAATCTGAGCTACTATACAAACCTGTCGGGCATCGGGGAAAACTACCGGGCCGACATGGGATTTATCCAGGGGCAGGAATACTATGATGCGGAAAGGGATACCACCATCCTGGTGGGGTATCACCACCTGTTCTCACGTTTCGCATATACCTTCTATACGGAGCAAAGCGAACGGATACTGGCGCATGAAGTGAATGCCAGACACATCTATGACGGGGATACGGCCCTTTCGATGCTGAACCATCAGCTGGAGCTTTCTTATACACTGAAATTCCGGTCCACGGCCCAATTTAAATTTACCGTGGATCACAATGACATCAGGCTCTTGTTTCCTTTTACCTTTATTGACGAGGAACCCCTGCCTGCGGGTATTTACCACAACAACCAGGCAAAGTTCGAGTTCCAGTCGGATCAGCGCAGGCTTTTCAACATCAAAGGAGGGGTATCCTATGGTTCCTTTTACGAGGGTGCGCGCACCCAGTATACCCTGCAGGTCAAATACAGGGCACAGCCCTGGGGGAATTTTGCTGTCAATTTTGAACAGAATAACCTGACGTTTCAGTCCCCCTACGGCACAGACAACATCTTTCTTATCAGTCCCCGTATCGAGATCAACTTTTCCAGGAGCCTGTTCTGGACCACCTTTCTGCAGTACAATACCCAGTACGATAACTTCAATATCAACAGCAGGCTCCAGTGGAGGTACAAACCCATGTCGGACCTCTATATTGTATACACGGATAACTATGCAGTGGAATTCTGGGGACCCAAATACAGGGCGCTTGTGATCAAACTGAACTACTGGTTCAACTTCTGATTTCCTGCCGGGAATCTTTTTTAGGGCCCATTGGTTGCGATTTACATTTTTTTTCTCTATGTTATTGTCTCATTTCCTGACAATAAATAACAACCTTCTAAAAACAGTACCATGAAAAGAGACAAAGTATTATTAATCTGTGGATTAGTGATGATCCTGAGCATCCTTTCCGGGATCACTACCCTTACCGCCCAGGAAATATCCTTTATGAGAAACCGGGTGGTTTCTCCCGAGATCCACGATGACAATTCGGTTACCTTCCGGATTTTTGCCCCGGATGCAAATACTATTGCGGTCAGCGGCGGATGGATGGAGGGCTTTGGTGCCTCCGAAGCAATGGTGAAA
>CAYRLP010000391.1:0-3700 GCA_964424935.1 uncultured Bacteroides sp. | reverse complement strand
CAAACATCCGGCAATAGTCCCAATCGCAAAGGTGTACCAGAATACCTGTTCCTTATTGATCAGGATGAAGGGGATCAGACCCAGTACAGTGGAAATAATCGTGTAGTTGATAGGCATGATCTTATGGCGGAAGGCGGCCACGTACAGATCCATGGGCCGGGCGCCAGGCCTCATCTTCTTCAGCGAATTGAACTCATTAATGATATAAAGGGCCGAGTTCACCGACAGCCCGCTGGTAAAGATAAACGCAGCAAAGATCCCGTTATCGATGGGAAGTTTAAAGATAGAGAAGGTTACAAATAGACCGATGAACGAAACAGGGATCATGAATATGACAACCAAAGGTTTTGCAAACGAGTTGAGCAGGATGGCACATATAAAGTAGATAATAGCCACAATGATGACAAACAGTTTTAGCTGACCCTGAATTTCATCATCGCTGCGCCATCCTCCCCATTGATATATGGTAGGAGCGCTGGAATATCCCAGCGGTTGCTGTGCTTTGATCTCCTCCAGGACCTGCTCCCTGATCCGCCGGTGAAGCTGGTCCGGACCGATAAAATTATACAGTACGCTCAGCAGGTATTGACCATCCTCTTTCCGGATGGTCTGGTTCTTTTTTTCGAAGGACCGGTCCAGCAGGTCACCCACCGACACCAGGTTCTCATCCAGGACCTCGGTGCTGTGCATCAGGTTCCAGATATCCTGTGACTGGGCTCTTGTTGATGAAATATTGATCTCTTCGTATCCTTTCCCGGTAAACAGATCCATCCGGACACCCTGCGAAGACAGGTTTCCAACCCGTTCCAGAACAGCACTCGCTGGTACCCCGGAATATTGCATAAAATCCTTCCTGGGCTCCAGCTGATAGGAGAACTCCTGAGGAGTCCGGTTATCAATGCGGGATGAGATGGATATATCCTGAAAGCGACCATTCTCCCTGAGCCGGTTGGCCAGCCAGTATGCCAGGTCATATAATTGACCGAGGTCGTATCCCTTTAGTTCGATCTTACTGTCCTGATAGCCAATGGCCCCGAGAACATCATTTGAAAAAGGCCGGTCCCCTTCAAATACATCCCCGTAGCCAGCCACCCTCCAGGTTGCCCCTCCCAACAGGATACATTTCTGTACCACCTCATTCTTGACCATCAACCCGGTGTAATCAAACTGATATGGTTCACGGAAGTCTACCGTTATATTGATGTTATTACCGATGATATTAGTGGTATAAATATCAATCTCTTCCAGGGTACTCAGGAAGGATTCCAGTTCCGTAGCCACCTGGTTTGTCATTTCCTTGGATGAGCCCGTTTCCATTCTCCCGAATATTCCTATTCGGGATTCCCTGGCCTCCCTTTCCGACCGCCAGAAATAGTAATATCCGGCTTCTCTTTTCTCCAGGAAAGGACGCAGAGTTCCGCCCAGGGAGATATCCACTACCTTCTTCAACTTGTCGACATAAAAGTCACTGCCCAACGATTTATTGTACCACCGGTGATACCATCTTACATCCTTCTCGTCCAGGCCGGCGCCCACTTCATCCGGAAGTTTAAATACTGGGAGACCGAAACCAAGGATCAGCAGGACTGCAATCCATTTGTTTCTTAATCTGAATGAGTCCCATGTACGATCCAGGATCTGGAACCAGCGGAGCAACAGATCACTGCGCCTTACAAGAACACGCTTGTTTCTGGATAACTTCATAAGGTGAGTCAGGGAGGGAACCAGAAACAAAGCCGTAAATAAGGAGACCATCAGGGTTACGGCAAAAACGGAAGCGAATCCGCCCAGGCTCAGTTTGACTTCATCATCCAGCAGGAATATTACGGAAAGAGCTCCAACGGTGGTCAGCGTAGCAGCCAGCAATGCGGGAAAGCCTTTCAGATCCTTCCGTAATAGTAAATGGTCCTGCATGACAATGATATTGTCAATGATAATCCCGAAGGAAACCGTGATCCCTGCCAGGGAATACAGGTTGATCTGAATTTTTAACAAGAAAAACAACACCACTGAAATGGCCAGGGTAGAAAGAAGGGAGAAGAACACAACGAAAATGTAACGCGGAGCACGGCTCACCAGGCTGATAAAAAGCAGAAGAATAAAAAAGGACAGGGCGGTCCGCAGATAGATATTCCTGATTTCCTCTTTCAGTTTCTCGGTGGCATCCAGTTCTTTCCGGATGGAATACCCGGCAGGAAGATGGGCACTAAGTCCGGCCATCAGCGCTTCGACCTCCTTTCCGACCTGGAGGATATTGGCTTCTTTATCGGAAAGCACGGATACCCGGAGCGTGGATAGACCATTGATCCGGAACGAGCTGTAATCATAGACGGTTTTCCTGCCGAATTCTGCGATGTCATTTAATCTGACTGGTTCACCCTCCCGGGAACGCAGGACTATCCGGTCCAGTTCCAGCTCCTCGTTTCCGGAATGGAGATATACGGGTACCGAAAGTGTCCCTTCTGTCGCTGGGCTGTATGAACTGGCTGAACCAAGATAAGCCTCCCCGTAACTCTCCCGGACAGCTAATTGAATATCTTTCATACTGAGTCCCAGGGAAAGAAGCAAATCAGAATTGCAGATGATTTCCCAGCGGCTCCTGTTCATCCCGCTGACTTCCACTTCATTTACTCCTTCGATTAGGCCCACCGGACGTTTGATCTGCTCCTCAATAAAGTACTCCATCTCTTCCTCCGGCAGAGATGAGAAGATGGAGTAGGATAGGATCCGTTCAGATTCACTGAACAGGCTTCCGCCGCTTAGCTTGAGATCCTGCAGTCCGTCAGGAAGGTTTGGTCGCGCTCTTCTGATCATGGATGAGACCTCCATTCGTGCCGCATCCATGTTTTTCTCCTCTACGAATTCAATGGTAATACCCCCTGAATTACTCTGAGAAAAAGAGGATATCGTCCTAATCCCCGGAATTGTACTGCACACTTCGGCTAAAACAGAGGTAACCTCGCTTTCAAGGGTAAGGGGTTCCGCATTGTACCAGTTATAGCTGATCGAGATATCATTTGTGACCCGCTTGGGCTCCAGCCCGGTTTGCAGAAAGGGCAGCAAGGCCAACCCTGCCACCATCAGAGCAATGAACGCCATCAGGATCCCGTATGATGCATTTTCGAAAAACGAGTATCTACTCTGCAATCTTATAGACATACAATAATTAATACAGATAATAAATCTATATGAATTTATTCAATCTGAATCTTTAATTGCCATGTTTTCACGAATCTAGTATAGGAAGGGATCCATGCAATATTCAAATTACACCTTCATATTCATGTATTTGGCAAAATCCCGCAGAAGTCTCTTGGCTCCTGTAAAAAGGCTCTTGAAAGAATCCAAAAGTCTTGTGTTAAGATTTGAAAGGCTCTTGGTTTGTGTAAAAAGGCTTGTGATTCATGTAAACTGACAAGAGTGTAGGGCAGAAAAACTCCCGTGTCCGTTGAAATGTCTCTGGAGTGAATTCAAAAGTCTCCCGGGTCCATTTGAAAGGCTTGTGAATCAATCCGAAAGCCTTGTAGGAACCCCCACACGGTTTTGGTGCTCCGTAGATGAGTTCTCGACCACCGTAGACGAGTTCTAAGCTTCCGTAGATAAATTCGGGACCACCGTAGAAAAGCTTCAGACCATCGTAGAAAAGCTTCGGACCACCGTAGATATGTATCAGATCACCCTAGATGGACAAGTTGTCAGC
>CAYRLP010000390.1:1411-3712 GCA_964424935.1 uncultured Bacteroides sp. | reverse complement strand
ACTTTCGGGATTGGCTACACAGGAGGAGTCAAAAGAAGTAACTGTTGTTGTCGCTGATTACCAGGAAACTGGGAGGGGACTGGGTGCTCATTCCTGGCAAAGTGAGAAGGGAAAGAACCTGTTGATGAGCCTGCTTCTCTATCCTGCATTTTTGTCAGCATCCAGCCAGTTTCACCTTTCGAAGGTGGCCTCCCTGGCCCTCTGCGATGCCATGGGGAACCTGGGAATCCATCCGGAGATCAAATGGCCCAATGATATTCTTACGGAAAAAGGGAAACTGGCGGGGATCCTGATAGAGCACAGCATCTATGCCAATCGGATCAGGCACAGCATCATAGGCCTGGGGATTAACCTGAATCAAACCGCATTTCCCCCGTTCCCGGTTCCGGCCACCTCCGTGAAGCTGGAGACCGGAAGAGATGCGAACGTGGCCCTCACCTCCCGGCTGGTCGCGGAATGCTTCATGAAAAGATACCGGGATTTAGAGGAAGGAAATACCGGATCCCTGGATCAGGATTACACGAAACACCTGTTCAGGGCAGGGATTCCTTCCCGTTTTACCTCAGAAGAAAAGCAATTCACAGGCATTATCAGAGGGGTAAATGAAAGCGGGGAACTGGTGGTTGAACAGAAAGGCAGGCGTCAGGCCTACGGGCATGGAGCCATTCGCCTGGAGGAGGGTCCCGGAACGGGCTAAGTAGTAAAATCGAAGGTTTCCATTTTGTCAATAAGCCCGTCCGCCAGTTTTTTCAGCGGGATCCTGACCATGGGCAGCAGCATCTTATTGACCTTTGGTTCAATGGTAATCTTAATCCGGGTATCGCGGTCAGCCACCTTTTTAAGCTGAACCCAGATAAGGAACTCGTAACTTGAAAATTCCGGGTCGGAACTCATTTTCACCAGGGAGTAAGGGTTCTTCTCGACGATCATCAGCCCGGTCCGGCCCAGCGGGTCCACCAGGAAACTGCATTTTTCTTCTGAGGCTTCCCACCCCGAGACCTTGTCCGCAGGGAGCAGCTCCTTGAAATTGTGAAAGTTGGTAATAAATGCATAGATCTGCTGATCGCTGCTTCCTGATTTTCCTATTCTGCTTTCGATCTTCATGTTTTTTCTACTGATTAATCATCCAGCCGGCCGGATTCTTCCTCCATTGCTGCAGGATCTCAACCTGTTCCTGCCGAATATCTCCCGTACCCAGGGCTGTCTCAATGAGGGTATGGTAACTGGTGAGTGTGTGCAGTTCCACATGAGCTTTTTTGAAATTCTCCAGCGCCACCTCAAATCCATAGGTAAAGATGGCGACCATTCCAAGGACGTCCGCGCCAGCATCCTTCAGTGCTTCTACGGCCCTGAGCGAGCTTCCTCCGGTACTTATCAGGTCCTCCACCACCACTACTTTCTGCCCGGGCTGTAATCGGCCCTCAATGAGATTCTTCCTGCCGTGCTCTTTGGCCGATGGCCGTACGTATACAAAGGGCAGGTTCATTTGGTCCGCTACCAGTACACCCTGCGCAATGGCTCCGGTGGCCACACCTGCAATCATGTGCGGTCCGGGAAAACGGGATTGAATGGCAGTCACAAAGGATTCTTTGATATAGTCCCTGATCTCAGGGTAGCTCAGGGTTATACGGTTATCGCAATAAATAGGGGAAAGCCAGCCCGAGGCCCAGGTAAACGGTCTGGTGGGTTCAAGGATGACGGCCCTGCAATTCAACAGCATTGCTGCCACCTTTCGATCTGTTTCTGCCATGCAGCAAATGTATAAAGTTTTTGCCAGCTTTGGTAGACGACGGATATATCAGTGAGCCAAATTGCTGCAGCATCTCGTTGAAACAGAGGGGATGCTGCTTTTTAATGACCATGGTGTGCATAACATACACAAACTTTCCTTGGATATGTTTTGTACTTTTGCCACAGTAGATTGCTACAGGATATATGTACAAAGTATTTTTCAACGATCGGACAGTCTATTTCGGAGATGATTTCACCAAGGCTTTTACCAAGCATAAGGGCCTCTTCTACAAGTATAACAACATTCATGAACTGAGGGAACTGGTGGATGTGTTCCAGGCCCTGACCCAGATCAGCAACCTCTATATCCTGCATGACGATATGGTTATGCTTTTTGAGGAATTCAAAGCCTGTTTTACGATGATCGAGGCAGGCGGGGGACTGGTATTTAACAAGCGGGGTGAATTTCTGACCATTTTCCGGAACGGGACCTGGGATCTCCCCAAGGGCAAACTGGCAAAAGGGGAGGATTTTCCAACGGCCGCCCTGCGGGAAGTGAAGGAGGAGACC
>CAYRLP010000390.1:0-1401 GCA_964424935.1 uncultured Bacteroides sp. | reverse complement strand
ATCCGCTTATGTCAACCTACCACACCTATACCCTGAATAAAGGTACGCAGATACTGAAAAAGACCAGGTGGTTCGAGATGAAGTACACGGGAACCGCCAAACCAAAACTGCAAAAAGAGGAAGGAATCACCGATTACCGGTGGGTGGTTCCTGGCAGGACCGGATTCATCCGGGAAAACAGCTATGCAAGCATTCTTGATGTTCTTTATATGAAGAATCTGCTCTGATCAGATTTCCCCCCTTGAACGCATGATACGGAACAGTTGTTGCTCAAATCCTTCCGAAGGCAGGGTGGCGGGGGAGAGAAGCAGCTTGCCGTTCCGGTCGATCAGGTAAGCGGTGGGATAGGCTTTTATCATGTAATCGTTGAGGATGCCGGGTTGCCCTTCATAAGGCAGGACCAACCAGCTGTAGCCGTTCCGACGCATAAAATCAGCCAGTTTGTTCTTGTTTTCCGAAGCCATCACCGTAACCACGTTCAGGTATTCAGAATGTTTATTCACATAGGATTGCAGATAAGGATATTCCATCATGCAGCCATAGTGATCCGTTGTGCCAAAGAACAGATAGGTGTACTTCCCTTTAAAATCTTCAAGCGTCCAGGTTTTCTCTTCCAGGTCCTCCAGGTTCAGTTCGGGAGGGGTGTGCCCGGTGACCAGGCTGGATAGTTTCTGTTTCAGCTGCACCGCGAAGATGCCGAATTCGTCAGACACGGGATCCTGTGCCATGGAATCAAGCATGATCAGGATGGCCTCCTTGTGATACTCCCCCCGGTAAAATAGAGTGGAGAACTCCTGCAGGAGGATCATATCGGCAAGGGTGTCACTCCAGACGGCAGGATGGTTCCGGACCAGTTCACGCGCCTTCTGCAGCTCCTGGTTCCGGTTTACCAGGTTCCGGAACTTCTGGGCTCCGTCGGACCCTGTGGCGAAATAGATAAAATCTTTAAAAAGTGCCCTGAAGAGTTCCACAAATCCGGGGTGCCACTCCATGACTGTCGGGCCAAGATAGTCCAAACTCAGGCGGGTGAGGTTGGTCTTCCCCTCATTCAGCTTTAAGATCCCGTACCGGAATTTACGGTAATCACGAAAAAAGCGGGTAGTGTCAGTGGCGAAGGGTGTTTCCAGCTTCCGGATGATGGAATCCGTATTGATCTGCTTCCCTGCTTTCCGGTGGGTAAGAACCTCCTGGTTCGCGCTAAAAAAAATGGAATCAAACTGGTCAATGGCGTGATTTACATCCTTGGAACCGTCTATCCGCTCCCCGGTAGCCAGGTACGTGCGCGAGTGGACTTCCATGGGCATGGCTATGGGCTGATAGAACGGGGAGATCTGCTCATCCCATGGTCTCTCTGTGAAACCGGGCAATCCAACCTCGTAGCGGTACCCGGGTTCCATATAG
>CAYRLP010000389.1:3172-3713 GCA_964424935.1 uncultured Bacteroides sp. | reverse complement strand
GAAATATATACCGATGAACATGCAGCGGAAGGAATCATTAAGCTGTCCGAAGGCTACGGCATAGAAGCCCGGGTGGTGGGCCATTGTGAGGCGTCCGCACAAACGCAGCTGACAATCACCGGAGAGCAGGGAACCTATCACTACTAAGGAAAGAGAGCAATGGGTGAAAATATGATCTTATCCCGTCTGGAGGGAGTCAAGACAAGGTTTGAAGAAGTGGGTCAGCTGATCACCGACCCTTCCATTATTGCCGATATGGACAGGTATGTGAAATTGAACCGGGAATACAAACAACTGGAGCCCATAGTTAATGCCATGAATGACTACAGGGATCTCCTGAGCAACATACAGAATGCCAAAAAAATGCTTGCGGAGGAGAAGGATGAAGAACTGAAGGAGATGGCCAGGGATGAACTGGAGCTTTATCAGCAGCAGCTCGGCCCCATGGAGGAGGACATCAAACTGCTTCTTCTGCCTGAGGATCCGGAAGATGAGAAGAGTGCCATTGTGGAAATCCGCGCAGGCACAGGAGGGGATGAAG
>CAYRLP010000389.1:2770-3162 GCA_964424935.1 uncultured Bacteroides sp. | reverse complement strand
AGCCAGTATTTTTGCAGGAGATCTCTACCGAATGTATTTAAAGTATTTCGAGTCCAGAGGCTGGAAGGCTTCAACCACCAGTTTTACGGAAGGAACGGTGGGCGGATACAAGGAAATCATCATGAATGTAGACGGGGAGGGGGTATATGGGATCATGAAATATGAATCAGGAGTTCACCGGGTGCAGCGCGTACCACAGACTGAAACCCAGGGCAGGGTCCATACCTCTGCGGCTACGGTGGCAGTCCTCCCGGAGGCTGAAGATTTTGATATTGAAATTAAACAGTCGGATATACGAAAAGATACGTACTGTTCCTCGGGACCTGGCGGCCAGTCTGTAAATACTACCTATTCCGCCATCAGGCTGACCCATATTCCCACCGGGATCGTGG
>CAYRLP010000389.1:0-2760 GCA_964424935.1 uncultured Bacteroides sp. | reverse complement strand
CTGGTTGCCAAATACAAATTTGGTCGTACCAACGTGGTAACCTGTCAGGATGAGAAGTCACAGCTGAAGAACCTGGACAAGGCCATGAAGGAACTTCGTTCCAGGCTCTATAACCTGGAGTACCAGAAACGAATGGCCGAGCTTTCCTCCCAGCGTAAGACCATGGTTTCCTCCGGGGACCGTTCCGCGAAGATACGAACCTATAACTATCCTCAGGGAAGGGTAACGGACCATCGCATCAACCTGACACTATATAACCTGCAATCCATTATGAACGGAGATCTTCAGGAAATCCTGGACAAGCTCCAGATGGCAGAAAATGCAGAACGGCTGAAAGTGAGCGGGATGTAATAACACCAAACACATGAATGCGGAAGAAATTTTCAGGAACATCAAGCGTAAAAAGAGCTTTCTCTGTGTAGGACTCGATACGGATTACAAAAAGATCCCCAAGTTGCTGCTGCATACGAAGTATCCGGTATTTGAGTTTAACAAACGCATCATTGATGCGACGCAGGAGTATGCTGTGGCTTATAAACCCAATCTAGCTTTTTATGAGAAGCTGGGTGCGGCCGGATACATGAGCCTGGAGATGACGGTAACCTATCTCAGGGAAACCTATCCGGACCTGTTCATTATCGCGGATGCCAAGCGGGGTGATATTGGGAACACATCGCGGATGTATGCCCATGCATTCTTTAAAACCCTGGATTTTGATGCAATCACGCTTTCTCCCTACATGGGGTACGACAGCATTCAACCCTTTCTGGAAATGAACGGCAAGTGGGCAATCCTGCTGGCCCTTACTTCCAACGAAGGATCCGGAGATTTTCAGCAGCAAAAAATGGAATCAGGGAATCAACTCTATGAGCAGGTGATTTCCACATCCTCCAAGTGGGGCAGCGTAAATGACATCATGTTCGTGGTCGGGGCCACCAGGGCCGAGGCTCTTTCCGGGATCAGAAAACTGGCACCCGAGCATTTCCTGCTGGTCCCCGGGGTGGGTGGCCAGGGAGGGAGCCTGGAAGAGGTGGCGAAACATGGTATGAACGACCGGTGCGGTCTGCTTGTGAATGCCAGCCGGTCAATTATTTATGCCGATGTGACCGATAAATTTGAAGATGCAGCCAGACGGGAGGCGTCCGTTTTACAGTCTCAAATGGAACAACTTCTCCGGAAACGGAACCTGATCTGAACCTAAGCAACCAGCTCTTTTACTTTCCCTGCTGCTTCTTCCAGGGTAATGGCTGAGTGGACTTCAAGCCCGGAGTTGTCAATAAGTATCTTGGCCTCTTCCGCGTTGGTACCCTGAAGTCGGACAATCACCGGGATATCTATCTTGCCAATGGTGCGGTACGCTTCGACCACACCTTCTGCCACGCGGTCACAGCGTACAATTCCTCCAAAAATATTAATCAGTATTGCCTTCACATTGGGATCTTTCAGGATGATCCTGAATCCGGCTTCCACTGTCTCGGCACTGGCGGTTCCTCCCACATCCAGGAAATTCGCCGGTTCGCCGCCCGACAGCTTGATGATGTCCATGGTTGCCATGGCCAGTCCGGCTCCATTCACCATGCAACCCACATTTCCATCCAGCTTGATGAAATTCAGGTTGAATTCACCTGCCTCAATTTCTGCTGGGTCCTCCTCGTTCAGATCCCTCATGGCCGCATAGTCCGGATGCCTGAACAGAGCATTGTCATCCAGGTTCACCTTGGCATCAGCAGCCATTATGTGGTTGTCAGAGGTCTTAAAAACGGGATTGATCTCAAATAGTGATGCGTCCGATTTTTCAAAGGCTTTGTACAGGGCGGCGGCAAACTTGCACATCTCTTTAAATGCCTGTCCGGTCAACCCCAGGTTAAATGCAATGCGCCTGGTCTGAAAAGCCTGGATTCCGACCCCCGGATCGATTTCTTCCTTAAAGATCAGGTGAGGAGTTTTTTCCGCAACGGTCTCAATATCCATTCCCCCTTCCGTGGAATACATGATAATGTTTTTCCCGGTTCCCCGGTTCAGCAGGACACTCATATAGAATTCCTGGGGTTCACTTTCCCCCGGATAATAGATTCCCTGCTCCACGAGCACCTTTCCGACCAGTTTGCCTTCCGGACCAGTCTGGTGGGTAACCAGGGTCATTCCCAGGATGGCCTCCGCATGCTGGCGGACCTCATCAAGGGATTTCGCAATTTTAACGCCTCCTCCTTTTCCCCGGCCGCCAGCGTGAATCTGAGCCTTTACTGCCCAGGTATCGCTTCCGGTTTCCGCATTGATCTTATGGGCGGCATCAACGGCTTCTTCCGGTGTGGTGGCTACCTCCCCGGAAGGTATGGATACGCCAAATTGCTTCATAATCTGTTTTCCCTGGTATTCGTGGATATTCATAGTGTCCGTTTATTGATTTAGGCAAATTTAGCAATTAGAAGGATAGGAAAAAGTAAAAAGTTATGGTTCATTCCTGGTGCTTATTGGTTAATTTCGTTTCAGAAGGAAAATTATATGAGAAAGTTGCTGAACGAAGAGCTGGACCGCTTATCGGTGGATGCATTTAAAAAAGTGGATAAGATCCCGTTCCTGGTGGTACTGGATAATATCAGGAGCCTTCACAACATCGGTTCCCTTTTTCGTACGGCGGATGCATTTCGCCTGGAGGGTATCTATTTATGCGGGATCACGGCCACTCCACCTCACAGGGAGATCCATAAAACGGCACTGGGTGCCACAGAATCGGTCCACTGGGAGTACCGGGAGGAAACC
>CAYRLP010000388.1:0-3721 GCA_964424935.1 uncultured Bacteroides sp. | reverse complement strand
GATTTGAACCTGGGTTTCGGCGCCATGTACAACCAGGAACTTTTCGGGCCCTACCTGGTTCCCCTGGTCCTGCTGGAATGGCAGGTATCGGACCGCTGGTACATCGAGGGCATGCTCCCGGTAACGGCTAAGGTGCACTTCCGGGTCAACGAAGGGCTGGATGTGGGATTTAACCATTTTGGGCTTATCACCTCCTATTACCTGGGTGACGCGGATTACGCCGGGGATTATCTGGAGCGGCAGAGCATTGATCTATCCCTGTTTGCCCGGCAGCGGCTCTACGGGAACTTCTTTGTGGAGGGGATGGTCGGCCGTACCTTCGCAAGGAGTTACGAGCAGTATGCAGGCGATCAGAAGGTAGATTTTGCCATACCCCTTGTTACCTTTGGGGACGACCGGACCGTTAAGAATGTAACCTTCAAGGACGGCATGATTTTTACCCTTAAGCTGATCTTCAACCTGAAGGTGCCTGAATAGGCTGAATCTGCTGTAATTTAACATCTTCATGGGAGTGCTCAGGCATTGATCCGGGCCCTGTTAACCAGTAACTTTACCGATATAACCAAAAACCTGAGATCATGAATAAAAACTATGTTTTGAAGAGCTGGGCGCTTTTCCTGCTCCTGGTTGTTCTGTTTGCCGGATGCAAAAAGGAGGAAGATGAAATCCCGGGTGATTTTGCTGAACTCGCTTTTGACGGACAGGAGGTTCTGGACCAGCTTCCCGAGGGACTGCTAAATTCAACCGATGATAAGGCCCAGGAGTGCGTGTCCATGATCGAGCAGGCCCTGGATATGTCCGCGTTCCAGGCCAACCTGGTGGTGCCGGGCAACGCCATGCGCTCGGCCAAAAAGGCTTCGGGGGACACCTGGTACTGGACCTGGAACTATATGGGCCAGATATGGACCTTTTACTGGACCTATCACGAGGATGCCACCAAGAATTACTGGAACATGCAGATCCAGGTCGGTGACGGAGACAAGTATGACTATATCACTGCCTGGGAATACAAAGATGGAAGCGGGGGAGAGGTGGTGTATAGTTTTAACTGGGTGCTGATCTATGAGGAAGAGTATGACTACACGGACCTGCACTGGACCTACCGTTGGAGTGTGGATGATTCCGGGAACTATGAGTTCGAGTGGACCTATGATTCGGATGACCTGGAGGTCGATTACTACATGAAGTACAGTATCGTGGTCAATGCAGACGGTTCCGGAACGCTGGATTACTATCTGAATGACATCCTGTTCTATCACATGGAATGGGACGCAGCGGGGAACGGCTCCTGGATCTATTACATGGGTGATTATACCCAATCGGGATCCTGGGTTGCCGCATAACACCTTTCCAGGTGGATGGAAAAAGTCCCTGGCAGTTTCACCGGGGACTTTTCTCTTTTTGGTATCTTCATGCAATGAAACACAAAAAGATACTCACCATTCTGACGCTCCTGCTGGCCCTTTCCCTGGCTGTTGTTTCAATTGCAGGAGCTTTTTTCCCGGATACCTATGCACGCGACAGCGCCTCCATGGCAACCCAGGGCATCGGACAGGATCTGGTGGATCTGTTTGTGGGGGCCCCCTGCTCCTTCTCTCCTTTTACTTTGCCTCAAGAGGGAACAGGATATTCACACTGGTTTACGGAGGGACCCTTTTCTATATCCTCTATTCCTTTATTATCTATTGTTTCGGAATCCATTTCAACCAGTATTTCCTCCTCTACTGCTTGACTCTTTCATTGTCATTGTACGCGTTTATCCTCCTGTTTTCCGACCTGAGGGGGCAGCAGGTGGAAGGATGGTTCGACAAGGCTCCCGTGAACCTGGTCTCCGTGTACCTGTTTGTGGTGGCCATGGTATTTTACTTCCTGTGGCTGAAATCCCTGGTGGCTGCCCTTATTCATCACGAGGTTCCCAAAGAAGTATCGGACTACGACCTGCTGGTGAACCCGGTCCATGTGATAGACCTGGTATTTGCCCTTCCGGGAGTGATTATCGGAGCGGTCCTGATCCGGAGGAAGCTGGGGGTGGGTTACATCATCGCCTCTTTCGCACTGGTGTTCATGGTACTGCTTACACTGGCACTGGCAGCCATGGTTCTGATGCTTGTGGTCCGTCAGATCTCTGAGGACTTCACCGTGGCCGTTGTGTTCGGGATACTTTCAGTATGCAGTATGATCCTGTCCTGGCTGTTGTTCAGAACTTTGAAAAAAGAAGTTCCCGCCTAACCTGAATTTCTGAAGCAGATCCCTGCCGGTTCTATGCTTAGCCCTGCATGGGATATCTGAAGAGAGGTTCCGTACGCATGGCTTTCTCCTTGATGGCCTGGATCTCCCCGGCAGCCATGGGTTCGAACTCCGTAGCCAGTCCGAGTGCCATGGAGAAAAGATCCTCATGTCCGGGGGGTATGGCAGCAGTAACCGGGTGGGACAAGGTGAACCGGAGCCCTTCGCGGGCCTGTTCCTTTTCTTCCAGGGGTTTGTACCAGGTCTTGTCATTGGTCCGCTCTTCACCCTCTTCCCATGGTCTCCATGCCATAGCTTTGAGCGCCAGGATGCCCATTTCCCTTTTCTGTGCCTCTTCCATCACCTGGGGACCGAAGTTCCCGTGGTACCAGGTAGCAAAATTAAAGGGGAAGAGAAGGGTATCGAAATCGAAACCACTCATCAGCGCCAGGGCCGCTTCCACCGAATGGGCCGAGAATCCCAGGTATCTGACCTTGCCTTCTTCCCGGGCCTCCACAAAGGTCTCCAGGGCACCGTCCCTTCCAAAGATGGTGTCCACCTCATCCAGGGTGGTGACGGCATGCAACTGGTAGAGGTCGAAGTGATCCGTGCGGAGGTTTTTCAGGGATTGCTCCAGCTCCTTGCGGGCTCCTTCCTTTTTTCGTTCGGTGGTTTTGCAGGCCAGGAACACCTTTTTCCGGTATGGTTCAAGGGCCGGACCGAGCATCTCCTCTGCATTCCCGTACGACGGTGCCACGTCAAAGTAATTTATCCCGTAATCTATGGCCTCTTTGACCCGGCTGGCCGCCTGTTCGGTGGTGGCGTTCATCACCACGATTCCCCCGAAACCGATCATGGACAGCATTTCTCCGGTCTTTCCAAGCATACGCTTTTCAATTTTACCTTTGGCAGTATCGCGGACAATGGATGAAAGATTAGCAGGGAACATGCTGATCAGTGGTACGCTCATGGCAGTTGTTTCAATGAATTTTCTTCGTTTCATGATTCTGGCTTTTTCCCAAGTTATCAAATACCGGAAACAGAATCAAGTGATTCAGCCCCGGTCTGCTCTATTCATTTTGAGGGACGGAAGCCTGTTCGAGGGTGGTATAGAAATCGTCCAGGATTGCGTCCCGTTTAAAATTCTCCCAGATTGTGATATTGCGCTGGGTTTCGTGCCGGTCCATCCAGCTATTATTGATATATAGGGGGGCGGGGATCTCCCTGGCTTCCGCCCAGTCGGGATTCTTTACAATGGCTACGGCTGCCATGTCAAACAGGGAACGGTAGCAGCCATCTTCCAGGCTGGTGATGTGTTTGAACAGGTCCACAGAGTAGTCACCGAAGCAGGTAAAGGTCCCCCCATGCCTGCCGATGACCGGTTTTTCCACCATGGGACCGAGCCCGGGCATGCGTACATAGATATCTTTCCGTTTTACCTTCACCTCTGCGGTCCCGGTTGATTCGCCGTATCGTACCGTGGCCATCTCAAAGG
>CAYRLP010000387.1:0-3725 GCA_964424935.1 uncultured Bacteroides sp. | reverse complement strand
TCCCAATCCAGTCCCATCCGTAATCCGCCACCACCACGAAGCCATTCCGTTTCCCCGGCAGCCTGAATGATGGTGGTGGTATCTCCCAGGGTGGTCCGTCGTTCGCTGAACGTCTCCCCGGGGTAGGGACTGTTCCGGTAATCTCCCCCTATATAGACATTCGCATTGCCCTTTCGGTAATTCAGGAGAAAATCGCCCCCGTACTCCCCGAAAGTACTGGTTTTGAGGTTGAAAAGTCCCTGGAGCCCCAATATGCGGTTTTTCTTGGTAATGATATTGATTATGCCACCTGTACCATCGGGCTGGTACCTGGATGAGGGATTGGTGATGATCTCGATATTCTCAATGGTGGAGGCCGGTGTTTGCCTCAAAACATCACTGGGATCCAGAACCGTCGGCTTCCCGTCGATGAGTACCGTAAAACCTGTACTTCCGCGAAGCGACACATTGCCTTCCACATCCACGCGGATGGAAGGAACATTTTCCAGCACCTCTACGGCACTCAGTGAGGCAGCTGTCATCTGCTCACCCACGGATATGACCTTTTTATCAATTTGAAACTCAACCGGGTTTCTTTCATTGCTAATCACCACTTCCTCAAGAAGCTGGGAACTGGTCTCCAGGAAAATCCGGCCCAGATCATGACGTTGATTTTCGGCATCGATCACAAGTTCACTGTAATGCAGTTCCTCGTAACCCAAAAAATTCACCTTTATATAGTAGGTACCCTCTTCAATCTTCGTGGCTTGGAAATTTCCCTCCTGATCCGTGATGGTACCCGTGACGAGTGAACTGTCAATGGCACTGAACAAAGCAATCGTAGCATATTCGATGGGTTGTTTCGATTTCTGGTCAATTACCTTCCCCCGTACCTGTCCACCATCCGGGTTACCGTCAGCAAAAGCATTCAGGGCAAAAAATATGTTGAGAACTGTCCCCGTAAGGGACCCTTTCATTCTTTTCATCTCGTTGGTTTTAGTGAATCCTATGCATAATTCTGTCTTATCATGCTTATGACTCCTAACCTAAGGTAAAGTTTAATTAGTCTAAATAAACATCGTGTTAAAAGAATGTTAAAGGAATCTGCGGAACCAGGTTAAAGAGTTAAACCGGAAGGGGAGAGGTTTATGCGTGGTGCATGGGGGAGGGGAGATTGGCGCTTCAGAGGAAATGATTATATTGAACGTCCCAGGAAAACTGACGTGTTTAAAAAGTTCTCAGGATGGAAAAGACATCTTCCGTATGGAAAAAGCCCGGTGCATGGATCCCACTGGCTATTTCATTGTTGGCGCTGGGTTACGTGCTTGTTTATGCAGCCTTTTTTGGAACCGGTTATCATGAGGATGAAAGAGCCCCGGCACGTATATTTCAACTTCTGATGCTCGTGGAAATACCCTTCATCCTTTTCTTTGCAGTCAAATGGCTGCCACGTTCACCAAGACAGTCAGGGGTGATCCTGGTGCTGCAGGTTATTGCGGCATGCATCCCCGTGCTGACGATTCTCTTACTGGAGAGGTGAGTTCACTCCGGAGAGCCGCTCCACCTGCTGTTTGAATCTTACCAGGTCCTCGGATTCCGGCTCCGCCAGTTCATAGATCTTCAGCAAACGGCCCAATTCGGGCGCAGAACGATCATTCTGCAACAGGGAATTAATCTGTGAATAAAAAATGATCCCGATAAATCCCTTTATCCTGTAGAGCAGATCTTCCGTTTCGGGATCGGAAGTGGATTGGATGCGCCGGTTCAACCCCTGAATTTCCTTCTTCCACCAGGTTGTGTCAGGATCGGCAAGCTTGTCCAGATACGTCTGTTTTAACCTTAGTTCCTGCTGCAGGGCACTTCCAAATCTCTGGTTGTACTGGATCCATCCGGGCATGTTTTTATAATCATCTATCTGTTTGAATAACTGGGACTTTTGCTTTGGATCCGGAGCAAATATCCAGGCTTTTTCAAGCGCTTTCGCTGCAAAGAAAAGTTCGTTTGATTCTCTCAGGCTGTCATATGCAGCGAGCATATTATCAGAAAGCCTTGACGGGATGAACGCCGGAAAGACCGCTTGATCCTTCAATATATAGGCCACGGATTCGTAGATGTATTCTGCCGGGGGCCACTCATGGCCGCCCCGGAAAAAATCAGGCAGGTAGTTCCGGGGTTCATAAAGTCCCTGAAAAGGGGGGAGGTATTGCTCCATGAAATTAAAATCCCTGGTGCCCGATACCAGGTACATCCTTCTGGTGCCCACATCCCTGCTTGATCTGTCCGGGCCTGCTCCAAACATAATGATTCCCAGGATGTTATGATTCATTCCGAAATAATATGCCATCCGTGCGCCCCCTGAAAAGCCAGCGACAATGACCTGATCCGGATCCACCGGGTATTTGTTCTGTACATCTTCGGTAAGATGGGTCAGGGAAGACATGAAATCGGGATCGTTATTCCTTATTTTTTCCGAGCCGGCAATTACCACCGGAATGTCCGACAGGGCTGCTGTGAATTTTTCGACGGCAAGTTTTCCGTCCCCGTGCGGATCGATGAGCAGGATCAGGGGAAGCCTTTGCTGATCCGTAATCTGATCAGGCAAGGAGACTGTATACAGATGGCCCGGTTCTGTATTGCAGGAATCCGGAACCGGCGTGATGTATTGTACCGGATGAACTTGTGTTCCGGCATGATTGCATCCGGGTGGAAAAAGCATGAGCAGGAGGCCACCACAGATACTGGCATATTTAAGCGCAGGCCTCATGAAATATATATACTGATATAGTTTTACAGCTTGCGCAGCCAGATATTCCGGTAGCTGATGGGCGGACTGGGATCTCCGTGCGCCTGCAGATGAATGGGAGCTGCGCCATGTTCGCTGTAGAAAGGCTGGCCGACCCACAGCGTCTGACCTTTAAGTTCAGTATGGTTTTGCAGCAGTACACCATTGTGGATCACGCTCACGTAAGCCGGAGATAATAAGCTTCCGTCTTCCTTAAAACGGGGCGCTTCCCAGATAATTTCATAGGTCTGCCATTCGCCGGGTTTCTTGCACGCATTGGCCAGGGGGATGGCTTGTTTGTAAACGGACCCGGCCTGCCCGTTTACGTAGGTACTGTTGTGGTAGTTATCCAGGATCTGGATTTCATAGCCCTCTTCAAAGACCTGGTCCTTCATTCCCAGATAGGCAAGAAATACCCCGCTATTTCCTCTTGCCTGCCCTTCTCCTGTAATGTTTTCCGGAATGCGATATTCGAGGTGTAACTGATAATCTGTGAATTTCTCCCTGGTAGTGATACCACCGGTCGATTTGTCAACCGTCATAATTCCGTTTGCCACTTTCCATCCCGCCGGCTTTGCAGGATTATCCGATGTCCAGGCATCAAGATTATCCCCGTTAAACAAAATGATCGCATCGGATGGTGCATTGCAGGGAGTCTCTCCGGGCGTTACCACCGGGGGAACGGGTTCATACACTTCTGTTTTCAGGGATTCTTTGGTAAGGGCTGCAAAATCAATTTCTTGGGCTCTTACCAGAGCTGATATTGCCAACAAGGCTAAACCAATTACAAGGTTTGTTTTCATATCGATTCTTTTTCAGGTGTTTATTTATAAAGTTGAACATTAGTCGTCGGCAAAATAGCGTCCCAGCTGCCCGATGATCACCTTTCTTACTTCCAGGGGATCGATGATCCCGTCATGCCGGTAGATCACCTCTCCACCCGGCTTGATGATCAGGGTATAGG
>CAYRLP010000386.1:0-3730 GCA_964424935.1 uncultured Bacteroides sp. | reverse complement strand
CTTCCCGCCCAGATGGGCAGCTGGGGCAATTTCGGTGTAATTACCTACCTCTTGCTTCAGCCGGGGGAGGACGCTGCAGCCTTCCAGGAAAAGCTGAAAGAGATGTACGACCGTTACATGGCCACCATTTTCGAAAGCATCGGAATTACCGTTGAATATGAATTGATGAAGGTCACGGACATCCACCTGCATTCCGATAACGGGGGAGAACCCCAGCCCACCGGAAGTATCCAGTATGTACTGATCTTCAGCGTTGTTGCTTTCTTTCTGTTGCTGATTGCCATACTGAATTACATCAGCCTGGCTACGGCCCGGTCGGCTAAAAGGGCCAGGGAAATAAGCATACGCAAAGTGATCGGGTCCAACCGAAGACTTCTGATCACCCAGTTCCTGGCCGAGTCCTCCCTGCTCACCCTGTTTTCCCTGGTACTGAGCATCGCACTGCTCATAATCCTGCTGCCCCAGCTCAATCTGCTATCCGGAAAAGATTTTTCCCTGGAAGTGCTGGGCAGGCCGGTGGCCATTGGGAGCCTCATAGGGATCATGTTGCTGGTGGGTATCCTGGGAGGGATCTATCCGGCCATATATCTGTCCCGATTCTCCCCGGTCATGGTAATGAAGGGAGTGACCCAGTCCGGCACCTCCCGGGGAATCTTTCGCAAGGTGCTGACAGTCATTCAGTTTACCATTTCGGGTGTGATGATCGCCAGTACACTCGTAGTAATCAATCAGCTGAAATACATGCAGACCAAGGATCAGGGATGGGATATGGAACGGGTGATCAGCATGCAGCTCCCCGACAATGAACCCATTAGCAATATGCGCTTACTGAAGGAGCGGCTTTTGGAGAATCCGCAGATCGAGCATGCAGGACTAACCAATACCCGGATCGGAAATGGTTCTGGCAAAGTTATTTTTCAGATGGAAACCTCAAATGGATTGGAGCCGCGGGGGATCAACTTTGCCGTGGTGGATCATGATTTTGTGGAAACCCTTGGCGTCCAGATGGTTGAGGGACGGGATTTTTCCATGGATTTTATCGGAGATACACTAACCGGGGTAGTAGTTAATCAGACGCTGGCGCAGCGGCTCAACTGGGAGGAACCTCTTGGAAAAAGGGTGCAGCTGGGCGATGGTGGCCAGATCATGGCCCAGGTTATCGGGGTGATGAAAGACTATCACCAGACCGGGATGTACAATGAAGTGGAATCGCTCATGCTGGTTTATCGTCAGGATGGTCCCATTTTGTATGTAAAGCTGGCCGGGGACAAACCGGAAACCACCCTGGACTACATCCGGGAGAATTGGGAGGAGATCTTTCCGGGGAAACCCTTTGACTATTCCTTCCTGGAGGACGATTTCATGGAACAGTTCAGTAATGACAGGAACCGGCGGACAGTATTCGCAGGATTTACCATTCTGATCATTATCATAGCCTGTCTGGGGCTGTTCGGGCTGGCTTCCTATACCACCGAGCGACGCACCCGGGAAGTCGGGATAAGGAAAGTATTCGGGGCAAGTGTCGGAAGGATACTGCGGATGATCACCTGGGAATTTCTGATACTGATCCTGATCTCCTTCGCACTTTCCATTCCGGCTGCATGGTTCCTGATGAGGGACTGGCTGCAGGACTTTGTATACCGCTATAGGATGGGTCCGGTTATATTCCTGTGGACCATCGTTTTGATCTTTCTCCCCACGGTCATTACGGTTAGTTACCAGTCCTATAAGGCAGCTACGGCCAATCCGGCCGATTCCATACATGAAGAGTAATTTCTTTCCCTTGTCCCAGGTCCTTTTAGTAAAACAGAATTGCTAATTTTGTGGAACTTTAACAGGAAGTATAATGAAGGACCGTAAAGAAGAGCCCGGTGAGAGAAAGAGCCTTAATTTCATTGAGGCCATCGTGGAAGAGGATCTCCGGACCGGAAGGGATCAGGGTAGGGTGCATACACGGTTTCCACCGGAACCTAACGGCTACCTGCACATTGGTCATGCCAAAGCTATCTGCCTGGATTTTGGAATTGCCGAAAAGTATGGGGGGAAATGCAATCTTCGTTTCGATGATACCAATCCCACCAAGGAAGACGTGGAGTATGTGGATTCCATAAAAGAAGACATTCACTGGCTTGGGTTTGACTGGGAGGACCGGGAATACTATGCTTCCGACTATTTCGGGAAACTGTATGATTTTGCCATCGACCTGATAAAGAAGGGACTGGCCTATGTGGACGACCAGTCATCTGAGGAGATTGCGTCACAGAAGGGGACTCCCACCATACCTGGAAAAAATAGTCCGTTTCGCGACCGTCCCCTGGAAGAGAACCTGGATCTGTTCCGACGCATGAACTCGGGAGAGTTTCCCGAGGGTTCCAGGGTGTTGCGGGCCAAAATTGACATGGCTTCCCCCAACATGCATATGCGCGATCCGGTCATTTACCGGATCCTGTTCCATCCCCATCACCGTACAGGCGATACCTGGAAGGTATATCCCATGTATGATTTTGCCCACGGGCAGTCGGATTTCTTTGAAGGAGTCACCCATTCACTGTGTACCCTGGAATTCGAAGTGCACCGCCCCCTTTATGACTGGCTGGTTGAACATCTGAAAACCGACGATTACCGTCCCAGGCAAACCGAGTTCAACCGGTTAAACCTGAATTATACCGTATTGAGCAAACGGGTTCTGCTGGAACTGGTCCGGAACGGACATGTGAAGGGCTGGGACGATCCCAGGATGCCCACCCTTACGGGATTGCGGCGCCGGGGATATACTCCCGAGTCGATCCGGAATTTTAACGACAGCATCGGGTACACAAAGGTGATGGCCCAGAACGATGTAGGTTTGCTGGAATTTGCAGTACGGGAAGACCTCAACAAAAGGGCGGCCCGGGTCATGGCTGTCCTGAACCCCTTGAAACTGATAATTACCAATTACCCTGAAGAGAAGACCGAGGAGATGGTGACCATTAATAATCCGGAGGATGAAGCCATGGGCAGCCGGACCATTCCGTTTTCCAGGGAAATATATATTGAGCGGGAAGATTTCATGGAAGATCCTCCGAAGAAATTCTTTCGCCTGGGACCCGGGCGCGAGGTCCGTTTGAAATCAGCCTATATTATTAAATGTGAAGATTTTAAGAAAGATGAGAACGGAGAGGTCACAGAGGTCTATTGCACCTATGATGCACAGACCCGAAGTGGCGGACCAGAAGCCGACCGGAAGGTCAAGGGAACCCTTCACTGGGTGTCGGCCAAACATGCCCTGGAGGCCGAAGTGCGGCTTTACGACCGGCTTTTCAGCAATCCGGATCCGGCCGGACACAAAGACCGTACCCCGGTGGACTTTCTGAATCCCGATTCCCTGAAAGTGGTCACCGGATACGTCGAGCCTTCCCTGAGAGAGGCCGGAAACCTGGACCATTTCCAGTTCCAGCGACTGGGCTACTTCAACGTGGACCCCGATTCCACTCCTGAAAAACTGGTATTTAACAGGACCGTGACCCTAAGGGATACCTGGGCAAAGAAACAGTGAATCCAAAACCAGGTTGTATTGGAAATCAGAAGGGATATGAACTTTCCCGGGATCCCTGTGTTTAAAATCCTTTAATTCCAGTTAATACAAATCTGAATGGCCCCGGGTAAAAAAAATTCACGCGCATATATAACCACTGGTGTTCTGATCCTGATTTTGACCACATTGCTGACTGATCGTCTACCGGCTCAGAAT
>CAYRLP010000385.1:3297-3766 GCA_964424935.1 uncultured Bacteroides sp. | reverse complement strand
GTACAAAGAGTTTGATCTTGACCGGGAAACGGGTTGTATCCGGAGCATTGAGCATGCATACAGCAAGGACGGGGGACTGGCAGTTCTTACCGGGAATATTGCCCTCAAGGGTTCCATTGTGAAAACGGCCGGGGTTTCCGATAAGGTCCTGAAGTTTGAAGGTCCGGCCAGGGTTTACGATTCCCAGGATGATGCCTGTGATGCCATTCTGGATGGCAGGGTGAAGGCAGGGGATGTGGTGGTCATACGCTTCGAAGGACCGAAAGGTGGACCCGGCATGCAGGAGATGCTCTATCCCACCTCCTATATTAAATCCCGGCACCTGGGTGAAAAATGTGCACTTATAACGGACGGCCGTTTTTCGGGGGGTACCTCCGGGCTTTCCATCGGACATATTTCCCCCGAAGCAGCAGACGGCGGGGCCATTGGATTGATCCGGGACGGGGACCCCATCCGTATTAATATCAGG
>CAYRLP010000385.1:0-3287 GCA_964424935.1 uncultured Bacteroides sp. | reverse complement strand
GTCCCGCTCCATGGAACTGCTGGTTGGATCCGATGAACTGGAGCAGAGGCGCAGAGAGGCCGAGAAAGATCCCGAAGGATGGAAACCAAAAAGGGAGCGTGAAGTGTCACAGGCCCTGAAAGCTTATGCCAGCATGGTTTCATCGGCAGATCAGGGAGCGATACGGGTACTTAAGGAAGCTTAAAATAAAACTTCATAAATCGAACATCATGGAAACAGAAACAAAGAAAAAGGCTGCAGAAGAGAAAAAAACCGGACAGAAGATGACCGGAGCTGAGGCCCTGGTGCGCACACTGCTGGAAGAAGGGGTGGACACTGCTTTTGGATATATCGGTGGAGCCATCATGCCCGTATACGATGCCCTGTATGATGTGGAAAATAAATTAAAGCATGTAATGGTCAGACATGAGCAGGGAGCGGTGCATGCGGCTCAGGGATATGCCAGGATTTCCCGGAAACCGGGGGTGTGTTTCACCACGTCGGGACCCGGGGCCACCAACCTGGTAACCGGTCTGGCTGATGCCATGCTGGATTCCACCCCTGTAGTCTGTATCACCGGTCAGGTGGGAGCTCCACTGCTTGGTTCGGATGCCTTCCAGGAGACCGATATGGTCAGTGTTTCCATGCCCATCACCAAGTGGAATTATCAGATCACCAGTGCGGACGAAATTTGTGATGTCATGGCCAGGGCTTTTTTCTTTGCCAATTCGGGCAGGCCTGGACCGGTGCTTATCGATATCACCAAAAATGCACAGGTGGAAGAGGTGGAATTTCACTACACGAAACGCAGGCAGGTCCGGAGTTATATTCCAAAGCCACAGCCCAATGCCAAAGCCATAGAAGCTGCCGCCGACCTTATCAATGCAGCGGAAAGACCCTTTGTGCTCTGCGGACAGGGAGTCACCATCTCCAGGGCGGAAAAAGAATTCAGGGAGTTTGTAGAAAAGGCGGGTATCCCGGTTGGACATACCCTGAACGGGATTTCCGCTTTTCCGGAAGACCATCCCTTGCATGTGGGAATGCTGGGAATGCATGGCAATTATGCGCCCAATATCAACACCAATAAGTGCGATGTGCTGATTGCCATCGGGATGCGGTTTGACGACCGCGTCACCGGCAACGTGAATACCTATGCCAAACAGGCCAAGGTCATTCACATCGAAATCGACCGGTCGGAGATCGATAAGAACGTTAAAACCGATGTGGCCATCAATGCGGATGCAAAGCAGGCCCTGAAGCTCCTTCTGCCGAGGATCAAGCCCTCAGAACATGCAGAATGGCTGGAGTCGTTTCGTGAGCTGGAAGCCCTTGAAATGGAGAAGGTGATTAATAAGGACTGTTTCCCCAGCGGTGATCAGATCAATATGGGAGAGGTGATTCACAAACTCTCGGAGAAAACCGACGGAGGTGCCATTGTCGTGACCGATGTCGGGCAGCATCAGATGGCCGCTGCCAGGTACTACAAGCATAAGGTTCGGAACTCCTGGGTCTCATCGGGGGGACTGGGTACCATGGGTTTCGGGGTGCCTGCAGCCATGGGTGTGGCCTTTTCAAATCCGGGCCGTCCGGTGGTCTCCATTTCGGGCGACGGGGGATTTCAGATGACCATCCAGGAACTGGGGACCATTGCACAGTATCACCTGCCGGTGAAGATGATCCTGCTGAACAATCAGTATCTGGGCATGGTCCGTCAGTGGCAGGAACTCTTCTTTGAGAAGCGGTATGCAAGCACGGGCCTGACCAATCCGGATTTCAAGAAGATCTCCGAGGGATTCGGAGTACCTGCCAGGAAAATTACAGACCGTAAGGATCTGGATAAGGCCCTGGATGACCTGCTGGCCGTGGAGGGACCCTTCCTCCTGGAAATCGAGGTCAGGCAGGAAGGGAACATCTTCCCCATGGTACCGGCCGGAGCTTCCGTATCGGATATCCTCCTGGAATAATTTTCATGGGAGATGCCGAAACTACCGTTCAACAGAAAGTGAATAACAGATGAAAAAGGAATATACCATAACAGTTTTCAGTGAGCACAAAGTGGGGCTCCTGCACCGGATCACCGTGATTTTTTCACGAAGGAAGATCAATATCGAAAGTCTCAACACCTCTGAATCGGAGGTCCGGGGGATCTACCGGTTCACGATTGTGATCCAGGCCACCGAGGCCATGGCCCGGACCGTTTCCAAGCAGATAGAAAAGCAGATCGGGATCCTTAAGGCCTTCTATCATACTCTGGATGAGATTGTCTACCAGGAGATTGCCCTTTACAAGGTGCCTACCGTGGCTTTCGCCAACGGCGACGAGGTAGAAAGCCTGATCAGGCATCATAATGCCAGGATCCTGACCATCGAGCCGGACTATATCATAGTGGAGAAGACCGGTCACAAGGAGGAGACCAGGCAACTGTTCCGCGACCTGGAACCCTATGGGATCCTCCAGTTCGCCCGTTCAGGCCGGATTGCCCTGACCAAGCAAATCAAGGAGATCTCCACCTATCTGAAGGAAATTGATGCACATCACGAGGTGACAGCCAATGATACAGTGACCTATTAATAATCGGACCAATTAACTTTATAACAGTACAAACATCATTACAAAATGGCAAAATTAAAATTTGGCGGCGTTGAGGAGAATGTCGTAACCCGGGAAGAATTTCCCCTTTCGAAAGCACAGGAGGTGCTGAAGGATGAAGTGATTGCAATCATCGGATACGGGGTGCAGGGTCCGGCCCAGGCTCTGAATCTGAAAGACAACGGCATCCGTGTGATCGTCGGTCAGGCCCCTGAGTTCAAAGCGGATTGGGACCGGGCCGTCAGGGACGGTTTTGTGCCCGGCGAATCCCTGTTCCCTATTGAAGAGGCAGCCAAACAGGGTACCGTCATTCAGTACCTGGTTTCGGATGCCGCCCAGCGTGCGGTATGGCCCAAACTGGAACCCTGCCTGAATGAGGGAGACGCGCTCTACTTCTCCCATGGGTTTTCGGTTACCTACAAAGAACAAACCGGAGTCATTCCCCCAAAAAACGTGGATGTGATTCTGGTGGCTCCCAAGGGTTCCGGAACCAGTGTCCGGCGTAACTTCCTGGCAGGTACAGGGATCAACTCCAGCTACGCCGTTTTCCAGGATTATACCGGGAGAGCCGAAGAGAGGACCCTGGCCCTGGGTATCGGGATCGGCTCCGGATATTTGTTCCCCACGACTTTTGAACAGGAAGTATACAGTGATCTGACCGGGGAACGAGGGGTGCTGATGGGTGCTCTGGCCGGTATCATGGAGGCACAGTACCAGGT
>CAYRLP010000384.1:0-3768 GCA_964424935.1 uncultured Bacteroides sp. | reverse complement strand
GAGAAATGGTGAAGTCATTCCTGAACAGGCAGCTGAACCAGGAGCTGGTAGCTGTGTATTTGCATGTCTTTGACGGTTTTTTTCAGCAGGTGATGGAAGAGGATGCCCAGGTCAGCAAGAAGGAGCGTTTATTGTCCAGGCGTTCCGTCCGGGTTCTGAAGATTTGCACCGTTATCAATGAACAACTTGCCCAGTCCCAAAAAATTGTGGTCCTTTTCCAGCTGCTGGAATTTGTCAAATCAGACAGCCAGGTGATCAACAGCCAGGAGATGGAGTTTGTCTCCACGGTTTCAGATACCTTCAATATCCCTAAGGCGGATTTTGAACTGATCAGGGATTTTATCCTTTCTGACGGGGAACTGAAAAATAGCACAAAATATCTTTTTGTAGATGCCAAACAGGATCAAGATGCTGCTAACAAAATCAAACATATCTACAGGGAAAACCTGATTGGTCAGATCCGGTTCATACGTATTGCCTCGACCAACCTCTATTTTGTTAAATACGTGGGGCAGGCCGAATTGTACATGAACGGACAACTCCTGGAGCCGTACAAGACCTATCCCCTTAACACGGGTTCATCCCTGAGAAATCAGCAGATCGTACCGGTGTATTACAGCGATGTGGTATCTCTTTTTGTAGGAGATATGGTGAAATCCAGGATTAAGTTCGAGGCCAGCCACATCACCTACAAGTTCAGATCCGGCGATGTGGGACTTCACGACATGAGTTTCAGTGAACAGTCGGGACGCATGGTCGGAATCATGGGGGCCAGCGGGGCCGGGAAATCGACCCTGTTGAATGTGCTGAATGGAACCTCCATTCCTTCTGAAGGCGAAGTGCTTATCAACGGGATCGATATTCACAGCGGAGACCCGAGCATCGAAGGTATTATTGGATTTGTTTCCCAGGATGACCTGCTAATCGAAGAGCTCTCTGTCTATCAAAATCTTTATTACAATGCGAAGCTATGCTTCGAAAACTACAGCGAAGAGCAACTGGTTGAAGCTGTCCATCGGGTATTGAAGAATCTGGGACTTTTCGAGATCAGGGATATACAGGTCGGGACCCCGCTGAATAAGAAGATCAGCGGCGGACAGCGAAAAAGACTGAATATTGCACTGGAGCTGATACGCGAACCGGCCGTACTCTTTCTGGACGAGCCTACATCCGGGTTGTCGAGCCGTGACAGTGAGAATATCCTGGACCTGCTGAAAGAACTCACATTTAAGGGAAAGCTGGTTTTTGTCGTGATCCACCAACCCTCCTCAGACATATTTAAAATGTTCGATCGGCTGTTGATTCTGGATACTGGCGGTTACCTGATCTATAATGGGAATCCCATTGACTCCATCGTATATTTCAAATCCAAGGTCCAGGCAGCTGACTGGAACGAAAGTGAATGCCCCACCTGCGGTAATGTGAATCCAGAACAGTTGTTTAATATCATTGAAACCAGTGTGCTGGACGAGTTCGGGAAACTCACCCATACCCGAAGGATCTCTCCAAAAGAGTGGAACGAACATTATAAAGAACAACACACGGAGGGGAAAACCAAACATGCATCCAAACAGGAGCTTCCGGAAATTTCATTCAGGATCCCGGGCAAGTTGAAACAGTTCGGGGTGTTTCTGAAACGTGATATACTGAAGAAACTCAGTGATACCCAGTACCTGGTGGTCAATTTTCTTGAGGCCCCCCTGCTGGCATTCCTGCTTGCATTTATAGTGCGCTACTTCGATACAGATGTTTCCAATGAATTCAAATACACCCTCCTGGACAACAGCAACCTGCCGGTCTACATCTTTATGTCGGTCATTGTGGCCATCTTCATGGGACTAACTGTTAGTGCGGAAGAAATTATCAAGGACCGTAAAATACTGAAGCGGGAGGCATTTCTGAACCTGAGCTGGTCGGGATACCTGCTGGCCAAAGTGGCGGTTCAGTTCATGCTGTCTGCCATTCAGGCATTGAGTTTTGTGCTTATCGGAAATACGGTCATGGGCATCCATGGCATGTACTTTGAATACTGGCTGGTACTTTTCTCCTGCTGGGCTATGGCAAACGTGATGGGGCTTCTGATTTCCGACAGTTTCAAGACCGTGGTGACCATCTATATCCTGATACCGTTCCTGGTGATCCCGCAGATGATTCTGAGCGGAATCATCGTGAAATTTGAAAACCTGAATCCACAGGTATCCTCCCCTAAAAGAATTCCCTTTTACGGGGAGATCATTGCGGCCCGCTGGGCCTACGAGGGACTTGCCACGTATCAGTTTATTAACAATGATTATCAGAAAGTCTTCTATGACTGGGACAAACTCAAAAGCAATGCCAACCTGAAAGCAAATTTCCAGATTAAGGAACTTCTGAATAAACTCAACTATATTGAAAGAAACCAGGAGAATCCGGAAGCAGCAGAACAGATCGGCTACAACCTGAAAACCATTCAAACAGAAATTCAGGACGAACTGACGGACCGGTTCATCATGCACACTTACTATGAGCAGACACCTACCTTCACCATGAAATACCTGGATCAGCTAACCCCCGAATTATTCAACAAGGAGGTGCATGACTATACCCGGGAGTACCTTCAAACCCTGAAGGATTTTTATACTCAGACTTTCAAAGGGGCTGTGAATAAGATCAATGAGATCAACCAGTCATTTCAACTGGAAGAGCTGCAGGAACTGAAGCGCCGGAACGCCAACAAGACCCTGGAAGAGTTTGTAACCAACAACAAATCCTTCGATTACTTTACGGAATATAAAGGAGATATGATCCAGAAAAGAGATCCCATCTATCTCGATCCCACCCATAAATTCATCAAGGCGCACTTCTATGCACCACGAAAAATGATTGCGGGCACCTTTATCCCCACTCTATGGGTGAATGTCGTGGTGATCTGGGTTATGACCATACTTCTCTACGTCCTGCTGTATTTCCGGGTGTTCAAAAAACTGCTCGATTCCACGGGACATCTGTCCCATGGAAAATCCAGCGGGACCCGTGCCGAATAATATAAGGGATAGGAGGATCACATCAAAGGTAAGAAGCGGCGAGTGGGCATAATAAAAAAGAGAGTGTACCTTCTGATACACCCTCCTATCGGTTAACAGTGCTATTGACGGGAGCCTGCTATTCTACAATCTCAATCATTTTAAACGGAACCCGGATGATGGATTCATAATCCTCACCAGCCTCGAGCATATCCTCGTCATCCTCCTCATAATACCAGTTAATGATGACTTCACTTTTGCCCTTGTGTATGGCCTCCAGTTTCTTGAACACATCCAGGATACACTTGGATGAACTGGTATTAAAGTATTCCAGCTGCACGTTTACCTGGGTCAGGTCCATCGGTGATACACTGTACTTTTCCAGCCACTCCACAAGCGGCTTATAGAACTCTATTGAATTTTCAGGTATCGATCTTCCCTTAATTTCGATGACACCTTCCTGACCGTCAAACTTCACACTGGGTGTCTTTGCAGTACCATTGATCGAAAGTGCTTCCATATTATTCTGATTTCATTAATTGTTATTATTACTATACTAAATCGACGAATACATCCAGATTAAAGAAATAGTACGAATCATTGACCTTCTCAAATGTATAATCCAGACGATTACCTGTTTTACGGGCGATATCTACCAATCCAAGTCCACCGCCACCCTTGTCCGAAAGCCTTTGATGATTCAGAATGAACTTGTACATATCCTTCAGTTCATCCCGGGTCATGGAATTGATTTTGTCAATCTTGT
>CAYRLP010000383.1:0-3770 GCA_964424935.1 uncultured Bacteroides sp. | reverse complement strand
TATTGAGGTAGTTGTACTTGAAATCGACAAGGACAACCGTCGCCTGAGTCTGGGCCACAAGCAGCTGGAGGAGAATCCATGGGATGTGTTTGAGAGCGTATTCGCCGTGGATTCGATCCATGAAGGGACCATCATTGAGCTCATGGACAAAGGGGCCGTAATCGCACTGCCATATGGCGTCGAAGGATTTGTGACCCCTAAACACCTGGTGAAGGAGGATGGAAGCCCGGTAAAAATGGATGAGAAATTAGATTTTAAGGTAATTGAGTTCAATAAGTCAGCAAAAAAGATTATCTTGTCTCATAGTCGCATCCATGAGGATGAGAAGAAGTCATCTGCTCGTTCAACCAAACAGAGCGAAGGTGCAGAGGTTAGGAAAGCGACCAGGAAATTGAAAACCAACCTGGAGAAAACCACGCTTGGTGATATTTCCGAACTTGCAGCCCTGAAGTCTGAAATGGAAGAGAGCCAGAAGAGTTCGAAGAAGAAGGAGAAGAGCGACAAGAAAGATAAAAATTAAACCTTTAAAACTATAATTAAGGCAGCTATGGAATTCAAGATTGACAAATTTGAAAACCACACGTTGATCAAAGTCCTGGAGGAAAAACTGGATACACACATTGCTCCGACTTTAAAGTCAGAGCTGGTTCTGGTGTCAGGAAATGGTGAAAAAAACATCGTCCTGGATCTGAGCAACTGCAGGTATTGTGACTCCTCAGGTCTGAGCGCAATCCTTGTGGCAAACCGCTTGTGCAAAAATGCCAATGGAACCTTTGTGTTGACCGGTTTAAATGATGCTGTGGAGCGGCTGATCACCATTTCTCAGCTTGATACGGTGTTAAATATTTCAAATTCCCTGGACGAAGCAGTTGCCCTGATAAAGGAGGCTGGTTAACCGTGCCCGGGTGTCCTTTGAACTGACCATACTGGGTAGCAGTGCTGCACTGCCTACCTCAGAACGATTCCCCACCGCTCATCTGCTGCATGCAGGTGGGCGGTTTTTTTTAATAGACTGCGGGGAAGGAACCCAGATCCGTCTCAGGCAGTTTGGCTTCAATGTTTCCAGAATCCATCATATCTTCATTTCGCACCTTCACGGAGACCATGTGTTCGGGCTCTACGGCCTGCTTTCAACCCTTGGCATGATGGGACGTAAGGTCCCTCTCTTCCTCTACGGACCTGAAAACCTGAAGGAGTATATAAGCAGCTACAGGGAGTTTTTCGGGCCCCTGCCGTTTAATGTGGAGCTCAAGACCCCGTCGGGGATGAACGATCTGATGTATGAAACTGATAAACTGACCGTCCAGGCCATTGTTCTGAAGCACCGGACCCCAACCTTTGGGTATCTGTTCAGGGAAAAAATGAGGCCTTTGAACGTGCGCAAGGAGCAGATTGAGGCCCTTGGTCTCGGAATTGCGGATATTGTAAAGATAAAGCGCGGAGAAGACTATGAAACCGACACGGGCGAGCTTATTCCCAACAGTCAGCTGACCCTGCCGCCTTTTCACCAGAGATCCTATGCCTATCTGTCGGACACACAATTCGCACCGGAACTGGCTGACTGGATTAAGGGGGTGGATTTGCTTTATCATGAGGCCACATTTGCGAACAAGGATAAAGAGCTTGCCGCCAAGACACAGCATTCGACTGCGGCGGAAGCAGCACAGCTGGCAAAACTGGCCGGGGCCAAACACTTGATTCTCGGGCATTTTTCGAGCAGGTACAAGGATATCCTGCTGCTTGAAAGGGAAGCCAGGGAAATTTTTGAACATACCACGGGGGTGTTTGACGGGGCTACCTATTCCGTTCCCCAGGAGCGGCAATCCGGAGAATAATCGTAATTTTGCATCCATTGTCCCATTAAATGCAGTAAATCAGTGAATGAAAAGATAATAATCCTTGATTTTGGATCCCAGTATACCCAGTTGATTGCCAGGAAGGTCCGGGAACATAATGTATATTGTGAAATTCACCCTTACAGCCATTATCCCGAACCTGATGAAACCGTCAAGGGGGTGATTTTATCGGGAAGTCCTTTTTCGATCAGGGATGCACAGGCGCCCATACCTGACCTTGAGGGGGTCAAAGGTAGGATCCCGCTAATGGGAATCTGTTACGGGGCACAATATCTTTCACACTATTACGGAGGCGAGGTGAAGCAGTCTGATTCCCGGGAATATGGCCGGGCACGGCTGAATTTTATTGATGAAACCAATCCTTTGCTCAGAAACCTGAAGACCAACACCCAGGTCTGGATGTCCCACGGAGACACCATCATGTCCCTCCCATCCGATTACAGCATTATTGCAAGTACAGGGGATGTCCAGATAGGTGCCTATGCTTCAGGCAAAGAGCCCACCTATGGTCTGCAGTTCCATCCGGAAGTCTATCATACCACGGAAGGCAAAACCATCCTGCATAATTTCCTGAAGGATATTTGTGGCTGTTCCATGAACTGGACACCAGAGGTATTTGTGGAGCGTACCATCGGCGAACTGAAAAAGAAACTGGGTGATGAGAAGGTGGTTATGGCACTTTCAGGAGGGGTTGATTCCACCGTTGCCTCCATTCTGCTGCACCGGGCCATCGGTCCGAACCTGACCTGTATTTTTGTGGATAACGGGTTGCTCCGAAAAAATGAATTCAACGAGGTGCTCGAATCCTACCATGAACTGGGTCTGAATGTGGTAGGGGTCGACGCAGGGGACAAGTTTATTGATGATTTACATGGGATTACCGACCCGGAGGAGAAGCGGAAGAGCATCGGGAAGAATTTCATTGAGGTATTTGAGCAGGAGGCAAAAAAACTGAAAAATGTACATTGGCTTGGTCAGGGTACGATCTATCCCGATGTGATTGAATCAGTTTCCGTGAATGGTCCTTCTGTCACCATTAAATCCCACCACAATGTAGGGGGACTGCCTGAAAAAATGCACCTGAAAGTAGTCGAACCATTAAGGCTGCTTTTCAAAGATGAAGTCAGAAGGGTAGGGAAGGCTTTGGACATCCCCTCTTCCATTATGAAAAGACACCCGTTCCCGGGACCCGGGCTTGGAATACGAATTCTCGGGGAAATTACACGCGAGAAAATTCATCTGGTGCAGGAGGCAGATGACATATATATTAAGGCATTACGAAGGTTTGGCCTCTATGACCGGATCTGGCAGGCGGGGGCCATTCTGCTTCCCATTCAATCGGTTGGTGTCATGGGTGATGAGCGCACTTATGAATATGTGGTGGCCCTGAGAGCCGTCACTTCCACCGACGGGATGACAGCGGACTGGGGACATTTGCCCCACGAGGTGCTCAGCGCCGTATCCAATGATATTATTAACAAGGTACGCGGCATCAACAGGGTGGTTTATGACATAAGCTCCAAACCACCGGCCACCATTGAGTGGGAATAGTTGAATTCGCCGGGCGAAATTGTAACTTTTTTCGTTCAGAGTGGTTAAATACTTAATAACGACAAAGAAAAGCATGATGAATCGCATATACAGGTTTTTGGTAGGGGCCTTAATCGTGGCTATTCCCCAGATGAGGTTGCTGGGTCAGTGGAATATGGAAGCCATAAAGCTTGCCCAGGTGATGGAGAAGGTGAGCCACTTTTATGTGGACTCAATTGATGAAAGTGAGATCGCGGAACGCACCATTGTCCAGATGCTGCATGAACTGGATCCGCACTCCTCCTACCTGAGTAAGGAGGAAATGGAAGAACTGAACGAACAGCTGGAAGGGGAGTTCGAAGGTATCGGAGTCAGTTTTAATAT
>CAYRLP010000382.1:0-3775 GCA_964424935.1 uncultured Bacteroides sp. | reverse complement strand
CGGGAAAAGTGGATCCGCGTTTCTTGAGCGTCTCGAAACCGATCTCTTCCCGTTGCCACTCGAGACCGAGCTTGTATCGCGCGTTCGCGCGGTCGAGGACGGCGAGCGTCGCCTCGGTGATTTCGGGACCGATGCCGTCCCCGGGCAATACAGCAATCTTAAAATTCATTTATCTGAACGTTTCAATGATGTTTAACATCCGGGTAGTACACTTGATGGCGGCCACGGTCTGGTCCGGATCCAAGGCACGGGTCTTAATGATATTCCCCTCGTAATTCCAGGTGATCGTACATTCCACAAGCGCATCGGTTTTTCCTCCCGGGGGAATGGAGACCACATAGTC
The DNA here is from genome assembly GCA_964424935.1 of uncultured Bacteroides sp. Lineage (GTDB taxonomy): Bacteria > Bacteroidota > Bacteroidia > Bacteroidales. The sequence goes on along the minus strand of CAYRLP010000382.1, from coordinate 3,432 downwards.
GGTCAGTACAGGATGCTTCTTTTTCAGCTTGTCGTAGATCTTCCAAAGGGCTTTCATAAAGGCATCATACTGCCCGTCCCCTGAAGCGGTTTCTTCATAGACCTTGCAGTCGATTTCAATGGCCACCGTGGCCACAGATCGGAGTCCCCTGGCAACCGAGAGCTGGAAATTCCGGATCTTGATCTGCTCCTCCACCCGTTTACCCCTCAGAACGTCGGAGATAATGTATGGAAGGTCATCCCTGGTTATGATCTCCTTCTTGTCTCCCAGTTCGATGACGCGTTCGGTGACCAGTTTGGCGTCCTCCTTGCTCAGTTCGATTCCAAGCTCCTCCAGGTTTTTCATGATACTTGCCTTTCCCGACATTTTCCGCAGTGCATAGCTCCGTTTTCTTCCAAACCGTTCAGGCAGCAGGTCGTTGAAATACAGATCATCTTTCTGGTCCCCGTCCGCATGGATCCCGCTGGTTTGTGTAAATACATTCTCCCCGATCAGCGGTTTGTTGGAGGGGATCCGGAGGCCGGAAAAGGATTCCAGCATCTTGCTGGCATGATAAAGCCGCTCTTCCTTTACGTTCATTTCGTATTTAAAGTGGTCGGCGACCACCCCGATGACACTTGAGAGGGGGACGTTGCCGGCCCGTTCACCCAGCCCGTTCAGGGTCGTATGGATACCGGTGATCCCTGCTTTGATGGCTGAGAAAACGTTGGCCGTGGCCAGGTCGTAATCATTGTGCGCATGAAAATCGAACTTCAGCTCCGGGTACCGCGTCACCATATCGAGGCAGAAATCGTAAGCCTCCTGCTGGTTGAGGATACCCAGGGTATCGGGAAGCATATAACGGTCGATGCTCTCATCCTTCAGGGAATCCAGAATGAAATAGACATATTCGGGGGAATTACGCATTCCATTGGACCAGTCCTCAAAATAGACATTCATCCGGATGTTCATTTCCCTGGCCAGCCGGAGCACTTCCTTTACATCGGCGACATGCTGCTCAGGGGTTTTTCTCAGCTGATTCTGGCAGTGTTTCAGGGACCCCTTCATCAGCAGATTATCCACCTTTCCTCCCGCATCCTTGATCCATTTGAGTGATACATCCCCGTCCACAAAACCCAGTACCTCCACTTTTTCAAGATGGCCATGTTCCTTGGCCCACGTGAAAATCTTCCGGGCTCCCTGGTACTCACCTTCGGAGACCCGGGCAGAGGCTACTTCGATACGGTCCACCTGCAGGTCCTCCAGCAGGACCTTGGCAATGTTCAGTTTTTCTGTTGCAGTAAAGGATACCCCGGACGTTTGCTCCCCGTCCCGGAGGGTCGTATCCATGATGCTTATTTTCATGACCGGTTTGTTTAAACCCTTGATTTTTCGAATGCTTCAATCTTATCCCTGATGTTCATGAGGTAATCAATATCGTCGTAGCCGTTGAGGAGGCACTCCTTTTTATAGGGATTGATTTCAAACGGCTCGGATAGACCAACGGAAGCCAGTTCGATCCTCTGCGCTTCCAGATCCACCCGGATCAGGGCACGGGCATCCTGTTGGATGGCCTCGAACAGCGCAGCAAGGAAGGATTCTGAAACCTGTACGGTCAGCAATCCGTTGTTGAGGGCATTGTTCTTGAAGATATCTGCAAAAAAGCTGGATACCACCACTTTGAATCCATAATCGTGAATGGCCCAGGCTGCATGTTCCCGGCTGGAGCCGCTTCCGAAATTCTTGCCGGCCACCAGAATGGTTCCGGAATAGGCAGGATTGTTCAGGACAAAATCCGCGATGGGGTTTCCATGTTTATCATAGCGCCAGTCCCGGAACAGGTTTTCTCCAAAACCATCCCGGGTGGTGGCCTTCAGGAAACGTGCAGGAATGATCTGGTCCGTGTCCACATTTTCTATGGGCAGGGGGACAGCGGTGGATGTTACGGTTTTGAATTTTTCGATGGACATCAGGATGATTTTATACTATTACAATGAAATCGTGAAATTGTTGTATCAAAACAGGTTTACGTAGAAATCATGAAACGGATTATCAGAGCATGGTTCTGGGATCCGTGACCTTCCCCGCAACAGCGGCAGCAGCTGCCGTAAGGGGGCTGGCCAGCATGGTGCGTGCCCCGGGACCCTGCCTGCCTTCAAAGTTCCGGTTGGAGGTGGATATGGCCAGCATGCCCTCCGGTATCTTATCGTCATTCATAGCCAGGCAGGCAGAACAACCGGGCTGACGAAGTCTAAATCCGGCGCTCTCCAGCGTTTCCGTGATTCCCTCCTTATGTGCCTGTTCCTCCACCTGCTTTGATCCCGGTACGATCCATGCCGTGACGTGATCCGCCTTCTTCTTTCCTTTGACAAAACGGGCCACTTCCCGGAGATCCTCAATCCTCCCGTTGGTGCAGCTGCCAACAAAAACATAATCCACTTTCCGGCCTGCAATGCTGCTTCCTGCGTGGAAATCCATGTAGTCCAGCGATTTCCTGAAGGAATCACGGGTGGAGGGATCGACTTCATCCAGGGCGGGGATCTGTCCCGATATTTTCGTCCCCATACCCGGATTGGTACCGTAGGTAATCATGGGTTCTATGTCGGCTGCATCAAAATGCAACTCCTTGTCGAAGACTGCATCCTTGTCACTTTTCAGAAGTTTCCACTTTTCCACGGCTGCGTCAAAATCTTTTCCGGAGGGCGCAAATTTGCGGCCCTTCAGATATTTGAAGGTCGTTTCGTCCGGAGCAATCAATCCACCCCGCGCCCCGCTTTCAATACTCATGTTACAGACCGTCATCCGGCCTTCCATGGAAAGGCTCCGTATGGCCGATCCGGCATATTCGATAAAATAGCCTGTCCCTCCGCTGGCGGAGATCCTGGATATGATATACAGGACCACATCTTTGGCAGTAACACCTTCTGAAAGTTCACCTTCCACGGAGATGCGCATCTTCTTCGGTTTGGGTTGCAGAATGCACTGGGTAGCCATCACCATCTCCACCTCGGAGGTTCCGATCCCGAATGCGACGGCGCCGAAGGCTCCATGGGTGGAGGTGTGACTGTCGCCGCAGACCACGGTCAGTCCGGGTTGGGTGATCCCCAGCTCGGGTCCGATCACATGGACGATACCATGGAAAGGGTGGTTCAGCCCATAAAGGGTGATCCCGTGTTTTTCACAATTCTCCCTCAGTTTATTGACCTGGAACTGGGAGAGCTGATCCCGGATGGGCAGGTGCTGACCCAGGGTGGGAACATTGTGGTCGGGAGTTGCCACCGTGTTTTCAGGACGAAAAATGGGGATCCCCCGCTGATCGATCCCTGCAAATGCCTGCGGACTGGTGACTTCATGGATCAGGTGCCGGTCGATATAGAGTACGGACGGGCCTCCCTGGATCTCTTCCACCACATGGGCATCCCATATCTTATCAAATAGTGTTTTTCCTGTCAT
>CAYRLP010000381.1:0-3785 GCA_964424935.1 uncultured Bacteroides sp. | reverse complement strand
CTGAATATTTGAGCATGGCAAAAACGGCTCCGGCTACCAGGACCGTTATTACGGCCAGCAAGACTCTCCTTCTTCTGCTCGCTGCCCTTTTCAGTATCGAACAACAACCCGCAAAGAAGAGCCCCAGGGAAAGCAACAGGCTGCCCATGGCCAGCCATCTGAGCCCCGTGAAGCTGGGTTCGGCCTCTGTAAAGTTGAGTGAAAAGAGGTAATCCCCTGCCTGATTATAGACCGGCTCGGACCCGTGGGCTTCGAAGAACTCGATGTGAACGGCAGGATCCAGTTTGAAATCACGCTGAAAAGTATTATTCAGGAATTTATTCTGAAAGGGATAGTGGGTCCGTATCTCGATCATGCCCATGATGGTGCCTTCGCCAAAAGGCTGAGTAACAGTAACATAATCTGCATTCCTCAGGGAAAGAAAGGGCCTTGTCAGGCGTTGTCTCCACTCATCCGGAAGCGGGATGGTGTGATCGGACCAGTAGGCCAGTACACCCCGGTTATAAAAGAATATATAAAGTCCATCGCTGTTGGCCAGCTCCTGGTATTCATCTGATTTCCTGTCCAGCAGTTCCGTGGGGGATTCGCTCCGGGCCAGTAACTCCAGCTCCCTGAATTCATCCTTTAAGAATTGTTCCTTTTTATGCAGGGTCCGTTCAAACCTCCGGACATCTTTCTGGGAATAAACGCCCTCCCGCATCAGTGCGGCCGTGATGATCCCCACCAGAAGGAATACAAAGGCAGCCAGCAGCAGTATGAATCTCGGAAAGGCAGACTTCTCAGGCATGGTGATAGGGTTCCCCTTTTAAAATGGTAAAAGCCCGGTACAGCTGTTCCATAAAAATGACCCGTACCAGTTGATGTGAGAAGGTAAGTTTAGAAAGCGAAAGCATGGCATCGGACCGGTCATACACCTCCTGCGAAAATCCGTAGGGGCCTCCTATGACAAAACTCAGCTGCTTCACTTTTCCTTCAAGTGCATTCAGGTATTCGGCAAAAGAAATGGAATGGAACTGCTGACCCCTCTCATCCAGCAGGATCACATAATCTTCAGGTTTTAAACGTCTTAACAGAATCTGCCCCTCCTTCTCCAGAACCTCTTTCATGGTCAGGTTCCTGCTGTTCTTGAGGTCCGGCAGGGTTTCAATCCGGAAAGGAACATACCGGCTCACCCGGCTTCTGTACAGCTCCACTCCTTCCCTGATGAAGGGATCCCTGGTCTTCCCGCTTTCAATGAGTGTAATGCGCATACCGGATAAATAGACAGGTTTTTTGTATCTTGCACCGATCCGTTATATTGGCCCGAAAGTTGCGGTGATTTACAAACATACTTGATATTTAGATAAAGTGAAACAGAGGATATTAACTATTTTATTGATCAACCTGCTGGTTCTTCCGCAAGTATTGAGCCAGACTGTTCCGGCCGAGCTGGTCAGTGCCTTTGGCCGGGGAGATGCCGATGCAGTATCGGAATGGTTTCATCAGAGCCTGGAGATGAGCATCCTGGAAAAGGAGTATGAAACCAGCAAGAACCAGGCAACGCGAATTTTGGAGAGTTTTTTCAAGGATCATATCCCCAGCGGATTCAGGATCTCGCTTGAAGGGACCAAGGAACAATCCAAATATGCCATCGGAACCCTCAGCACCTCCAATGGCAATTTCAGGGTCAATTTGTTTTTTCTCAACAAAGATGGCCAGCGCCTGCTCTATTACCTGAGCATTGAAAAAGAGTCCCAGTATGAACTCGAGCCACGCCCTTGACACATCCATAGACCGGTGGTTCTGGGAAGACCTCGGGGAAGGGGACCATACCACCTTCAGCACCATCCCCTTGGATGCCAACGGATCGGCCAGCCTGCTGGTCAAGGAGACCGGGATCCTGGCCGGCGTTACCGTAGCCCGCCGGATTTTTCAGTACTTTGATCCGGATATCAAGTTTACTGCCCTGATGGAGGATGGTTCGCCGATTTCCCCGGGAGATGTAGTGTTCCGGGTAAACGGAAAAGTCCATACGCTTTTGCAGTGCGAACGCCTGATCCTGAATGTGATGCAGCGTATGAGCGGAATTGCCACCTCCACCCATGCCTATGTCCGGCTGATTGATGGGACCGGTGCCAGGATCCTTGATACCCGTAAGACCACGCCCGGATTTCGTTTTCTTGAAAAAGAGGCCGTCCGGCTGGGAGGGGGAGTGAACCACCGGTTCGGACTCTTCGATATGATCATGATTAAGGACAACCACATCGATTTTGCAGGGGGGATCGAACAGGCCATCCATGCATCCAGGGAATACATGAAGCTTAAGAACCTGGATCTGGCCATGGTGGTGGAGGCCCGTTCCCTGGAAGATGTGAAAACCATTCTCACTGTGGGTGGCGTGAAGAGGATCCTGCTGGATAATTTCAGCGTGGAACAGACCAGGGAAGCGGTCCGCCTGATCGACCACCAGGTGGAAATCGAATCGTCGGGGGGGATCACACTGGATACTATCCGCAGTTATGCGGAGTGCGGTGTGGACTACATATCCGTGGGCGCCCTGACCCATCAGATCAGCAGCCTGGATCTTAGCCTGAAAGCAGATTTCTGAGGATGACCGAGTGGAACCACGAGGAACTGGATCGGGTACGCAGAGAGTACGAACTCGACAAACTGGATGAAGCCCTTCTTCCGGCGGATCCGCTGCCGCTTTTTGTGCTTTGGCTGGAAAAGGCCATTCAGTCCGGGTTGCCTGATCCCACCGCTATGACACTCTCTACGGTTGACAGGAGCGGGATCCCTTCATCCCGTATCGTCCTGCTGAAAAAGATCGAAAAGGACAGGCTGATTTTTTTTACCAACTATTCCAGCAGAAAAGCCAGGGAGATTCAAAAACGGCCGGAGGTGGCCGTGCATTTCTTCTGGCCCGAACTGGAAAGACAGGTAAAAATTGCCGGGCAGGCCGGGAAGCTGGGTACGGCTGAATCGGATCTCTATTTCAGATCAAGGCCCTTTGAGAGCAAAGTGGCTGCCTGGGCATCCCCTCAGAGCGAGGTGGTATCAGACCGGGAGTACCTGGAACAGGCATACCGGACCCATCTGGAGAAGTTTGAAGGATCAGAGGATGTTCCCAGACCGGAATTCTGGGGCGGATATTATATTCAGCCCTTCCGGATGGAATTCTGGCAGGGCGGAAGGTTCCGGATGCACGACCGTATTGAATACCGCCTGAAGGATAACCGCTGGGACCGGTTCAGGCTTGCTCCTTAAGCTTCAGGATCTGGGCTTCCAGGACAGCGATCTTGCTCTCTGCATCGGCCATTTTCTGCCTTTCCCTCTCCACCACCTGAACAGGGGCATGCTGAATGAACCGTTCATTATGCATCTTTTTCTGAACACTGCTCAGAAATCCGCGGGTATATTCCAGTTCACTCTTCAGCTTCTCGATCTCCTCTGCATGATCTACCATGCCTTCCAGCGGAACAAAATATTCCACGTTCCGGACCATGAATGAAACGGCACTGGCGGGTTCCCCCTGCAGGAGCTCCACCGCGGACAGGTTGGCCAGTTTGATGATCATGGATTCCAGATGGCCGGGATACAATGCACCGGAGGAGGACCGGACCTGCAAGCGCAAACGCTCTTTGGGAGGAATGTTCTTCTCCTGGCGTATGCTCCGGATCTGGGTCACCACCTCCTTGACTGCCTCCACCTGATCGAGCAGGTCACGGTTGTATTTTTCCGGAACCGGCATGGCTGATATCATCAGGGTTTCTCCCGGTTTCCGGTCGCTGATGAGCTGCCAGATC
>CAYRLP010000380.1:0-3785 GCA_964424935.1 uncultured Bacteroides sp. | reverse complement strand
ACCGGGTCAGCCGCGAGTTCACTTCTGGCCTGGTCCGCATAGATTCCTTCCCTGCCCATCCGGTCCTGGTTCTGTTCGAACAGGCTGTAGGTTGACTTCAGGATCTGGGTGGGGGTGATCTTATGTTCTTTGTTGTAAGCCAGTTGTTTTTTCCTCCTCCGGTTGGTCTCTTCGATGGTCCGCTGCATGGAGCCGGTCTGCCTGTCGGCATACATGATCACTTTCCCGTTCAGATTCCGGGCCGCTCGTCCCGCTGTTTGCGTCAGGGAGCGTTCCGATCTAAGGAATCCTTCCTTATCCGCATCCAGGATGGCAACCAGGGAAACTTCCGGCAGATCCAGTCCCTCCCTCAGAAGGTTGATGCCAACCAGCACGTCAAAGGCTCCTTTCCGGAGGCCATCCAGGATCTCCACCCTTTCCAGGGTGTCCACATCCGAGTGGATATAGCGTGTACGGACGTTCAGCTTGATCAGATAGTTGGTAAGCTCTTCGGCCATCCTTTTGGTCAGAGTGGTAACCAGGACCCGTTCCTGGCGGTCGACCCTTTCGTTGATCTCCCCGATCAGATGATCGATCTGGTTCAGGCTGGGCCGGATCTCCACTTCCGGATCCACCAGTCCTGTTGGACGGATAACCTGTTCCACAATGACCCCTCCGCAACGTTGCAATTCATAGTCGGCCGGCGTAGCACTCACAAAGAGTGTCTGGCCGATCATATTCTCAAACTCATTGAATTTCAAGGGTCTGTTATCCACGGCAGCGGGCAGACGGAATCCATACTCCACCAGGTTTTTTTTCCTGGAATAATCGCCCCCATGCATGGCATGGACCTGCGGCAGGGTCACATGGCTTTCATCAACGACCGTTAAAAAGTCATCGGGAAAGTAGTCCAGCAGACAGAATGGCCGGGTTCCGGGCGGGCGGCCGTCAAAATACCTGGAGTAATTTTCGATCCCCGGGCAATAACCCAGTTCCCGGATCATCTCCAGGTCATAGGTAACCCGTTCTTCGATCCGCTGTGCTTCAATAAGTTTCTGTTCCCGCTTGAAGAAATCCACCTGTTTCACCAGATCGTCCTGAATCTCTTCGATGGCCGTCTTGATCCGTCCCTTGGAGGTAATAAAAATATTGGCAGGAAAAACAGTGGCTTCCCCGAGTTCTTCAATTGTGTGTCCGGCTACCGGATGGATCGATTTAATAGAGTCGATCTCATCCCCCCAGAATTCAACCCGGTAAGCCTGGTCGGCGTAAGCCAGATGGATATCCACGGTATCGCCCCGGACGCGGAAGGTGCCGGGTTTGAAGTCTACTTCATTTCGCGAGTAAAGCCCATCGACCAGCTTTCTTAAAAAGACATTCCGGGCCACCGTTTCATTTTTTCGGATCCGGATGGTGGAATGGTGAAAATCATCCGGATTTCCGATGCCGTACAGGCATGAAACCGATGAGACCACCACCACATCCCTGCGTCCCGACAGGAGGGTGGAAGTCGTACTCAGCCTGAGTTTCTCAATTTCATCATTGATGGAAAGGTCCTTTTCTATGTAGGTATCAGTCACCGGGATATAGGCTTCCGGCTGATAGTAATCGTAATAGCTGACAAAGTATTCCACGGCGTTCTCCGGGAAAAACTGCTTGAATTCACTGTAAAGCTGGGCAGCCAGAGTTTTATTGTGGCTTAATACCAGAACCGGACGTCCCAGTTCCTGGATCATGTTGGCCACAGTGAAGGTTTTACCCGACCCGGTTACCCCCAGCAGGGTCTGGAATTGCTCACCGGCCCTGAATCCCTCCACCAGCTGCTTTATGGCTTCTGGCTGGTCCCCGGTGGGTCTGAATTCTGAAGTGAGCCTGAACTCCATGCTACCAGGTGAAATTTACATAAAGGTTTTCCCCGTTATATGAAACCACCGGGAAGGATTTTACGTTCTTCTGAAAGTATAGGGGCTGCACTATAACGCATACAAATGCAGTCAACAGGGCTCTGTATTTCATGGATCTTCGGTAGAATACGATACAAAGATATCAAACATAATGGGACAAAAGCAGGATGAACTGTTAAAGCGGATTCAGAAACTGGTCAGACAGAACCAGGACCTGTATGAAAAAAACGAGAGGCTGCAGAAAGCGGTGGATAAACTCACCGAGCGGAACGAAAAAATGGAGCTGCAGCTGAAGGAGGCCCGGGGGAAGGGAAAGGAGGGAGCACTGCCGGAACCGGGTATCCGGATCAGGAAATACAAGATGGCCACGGTCCTGTTTGCCTACATCAGTGGATTCAAGAAACTTACCGATAACGATTCTTCCGAAGTAGTGATGGATCAGCTGGATGAAGTGCTTATGGAATTTGACCGGATCCTTAAAAAATACAAGATACACAAGATAAAAACCATTGGGGACACCTACATGGCAGCCGGAGGGATCCCGGAAAAGAACATTACCAACCCCATTGATGTAGTGATGGCCGCCCTGGAGATGAATATGTTCCTGAACCAGCTCAGGCGGATCGACGGCAAGCGTTACTGGAATTTGAGCCTGGGCATCCACACGGGGCCGGTCACTGCCAACATTACCGGGAAGAGGCGGGTGAGCTATGACATCAAGGGGGATACGGTCAACATTGCACACCGTCTTCAGGGAGTAAGCGAGAGCGGAAAGATCATGATATCGGTGATGACCTATGAGTTGATCAAGGAGTTTTTTGTGTGTGACTATTACGGGAGGATGCCAGTCAAATACAAAGGTGATCTGGAGATGTTCGTTGTTAACGGAATCCGGCCCGAATATTCCATGCGGAACAGGGGTGTCATGCCCAATGACCTGTTCAATACCAAATTCAAGCTGATCCAGTTCACCGACATACAGGAGTTGATTCTGGACAAGCTGGAAGGCGAACTGCCATCCTGTCTCTATTATCACAATGTGAAACATACCGTGGATGTGGTGACCGAGGTGGAATTGATCGGTTGGGCCGAAGGGCTGGACGATGAAGGCATTCTGCTCCTGAAGACTGCGGCCCTGTTTCATGACGCGGGCCATGTCATTGCCTATGATGACCACGAGTATCACGGCACCCAGATGGTCCGGGAGATGCTTCCCGCTTACGGATATTCAGAGGAACAGATCGAAAAGATCTGTGAGATCATACTGGCGACGAAGCTGCCGCCGCGGCCTGACGATATTTACCAGCAGATCATATGCGACGCAGATCTCGATTATCTGGGTAGAAGCGACATGATCCCGGTCTCTAACACACTATATCGGGAACTGAGCGAGCAGAATAAGGTCGGCACCCTGAATGACTGGAACAAGTTGCAGTTAAAATTTATCACAGGCCATACCTATTTTACCAAAACGGCCCAGAGTCTGCGGGAGGTGAACAAACAGAAGCAGATTGAGCGCATCAAGAAACTGATCACCGAGGACTGACCGCTTGTTCCATCGAGGGATTCCCTGCGATTATTTGCCTATTTTAGTGCAAATTAATCTATGGATGACATCATGAAGATTAGACAAGCTTTTCTTTTGACCGGCATTATTCTGACCTTTTTTTCGCCGCAGTCCCGTGCTCAGGTTCACCCAGAATCCGGTGATCAGCTGGCACATACATTCTCCATTGTGGCACGTGACGAGGCTACAGGGGAGATGGCCATCGGGGTTCAGAGCCACTGGTTTTCCGTGGGAACTGTGGTCTCCTGGGGCCGGTCGGGCGTGGGGGTCGTTGCCACCCAGTCTTTTGTAAATCCAGCCTATGGCCCCAACGGACTGGAGCTGATGTCCGATGG
>CAYRLP010000379.1:0-3791 GCA_964424935.1 uncultured Bacteroides sp. | reverse complement strand
GCCGGAGACGGTCTGGAAGACCTTCATGGGCGGGTCCCTGTTCGCCACGATTATGATGGTTTCAGGCTGGCTCCTTGCCCTGCTGATTCTTCACAGTGCCTTTACGGGAAGGTTGCAGGCGGCAATGATTCTGGGGGGCGTCCAGGTGCTGGTGATGATCATCGTGAGGGACCTTTCACGGGCAGCATACCTGAAAGAGGTGTTCCGTCCCGCACAGCTGGAAAATGTGAATGAGCTGTCACCATTGATTGTCTTTTTGCTGGTTTTTGTGGTGGGATTGCTGCTGCTGTATTACATGATCCGTCTATTGTTGAAACCTAAAACTGCCCAATCATGAATTATCCGGTCTGGTACCTTCCCGAACTCGGGGGAGGAATATTAATAGCAATCATCGCGATTCTGCATGTGGTAATCTCACACCTGGCTGTGGGAGGTGGTCTGTTTCTGGTTTTGACGGAAAGGAAGGCGGTTCGGACGAAGAATGCAGCCCTGCTAGAATATGTAAAGAAACATACCTGGTTCTTTCTGCTGCTCACCATGGTATTTGGCGGGATGAGCGGTGTGGGGATCTGGTTCATCATAAGCCTTGTCAACCCCGGGGCCACCTCCACCCTGATTCACACCTTTGTGTTTGGCTGGGCCATCGAGTGGGTCTTTTTTATCGGGGAGATTGTTGCCCTGCTGATCTATCACTACCGTTTCGGTAAGATGGATGACAAGCCCCATATGATCCTGGGCTGGCTCTACTTCATATTTGCCTGGTTGAGCCTCTTTATCATCAACGGCATACTCGGATTTATGCTGACTCCCGGCGGGTGGCTCGAAAGCGGTAGTTTCTGGCAGGGATTCTTCAACCCCTCCTACCTGCCTGCCCTGATCTTCCGGACCTGTATTTCGCTGATTTTTGCGGGGGTGTTCGGACTGGTCACAGGGGCCTGGCTGAAAGACCAGGAAATGCGCCGTACAGTCTTCCGGATGTGTGCCAGGTGGATGTATTTTCCGGTGATCATCCTGGCTCTGACAGGAATCTATTACAGCCGGGTGATCAGTCCGGATTCCTTTGAAAACCTGTTCCACTTTAACCGGGAGAGCACGCCCTTTATCACTTTGCTCATTGTGGCTTCCATCCTGCTGTTTGGACTGGGACTCATTACCCTGATCCGTACCTCGCAGCCGGTTCAGAAGATCGGGGCCCTGGTACTGGTCGTGATCAGCTTTGGCTGGATGTCAGGATTCGAATACATGCGTGAGATTGCCCGTAAGCCCTATGTGCTATACGGTTATATGTATTCCAACGGCATCAGGACCGACCAGCTGGATACCCTGAACAGGGAAGGATTCCTGGCCCATGCCAAATGGGCCGAGGTAAAGGAGGTGAACGATACAAATATGCTGGAGGCCGGTGCGGAGATCTTTCGCCTGCAGTGTATGTCCTGTCATACCATCGACGGGTACAATGGAATAATGAATAAAACGGACCAGTTGACCGAACGGGGCCTGGAAGCCCTGTTGACCGGCATGGGGAAGGTCAACAGCTACATGCCTCCGTTTGCCGGGACCGGCGATGAGAAGAAGGCTCTGGCAGCCTATCTTTACAGGGGACTCCAGGGCAAGTCGACCGTTCCCGGCGAACCCTATGAGGTGGAACCGCTCCCGCTGGAGGTACCGCCGTTTGATCCGGATACCAGCGACTACGTGCTCCTGGTCTGGAACGATCTGGGGATGCATTGCATCTCCGACAATGAGAAGTACTTCTCCTTCCTTCCACCGGCGAATACTTTGAATGCCCAGCTCTTCAGAAGAGGCCCTCTTCCGGAGGTAGTCACCGCAGGGGTTACCCTGGAGTATGAGGTGGAAGCGGGCTTTGAACATCCGGAATACCACACCAAGTTCTGGGACTATGACGAGGCCATTTTCGGAGTTGACCTTCCGGTAGGAACCGGGCTCTCTGGGAACGGGGTCCGGGGGACCATGGTTCCCCAGGGGAGCATCTTCGCTGCTTCGTTTATTCCCGTTGTGCCCTATAATGACAACGGGACCTACAATCCCTACCCCCTGTTCACCATCACTGCCCGGGATGAATCCACCGGGGAGCTTCTGGCTGTCACCAAGGCGGTGGCACCCACTTCCACGGAGATAGGATGCCGGAACTGTCACGAGGGCGGATGGGCATGGAACGATATTTCAGGAATGGCCGATCTGACAGCCATTAACATTCTGGAAGCACATGACCGTTATAACGGGACCACCCTGCTGGAAGATGCGGAAAACGGCGAGCCCACATTGTGCCAGTCCTGCCATGCCGATCCGGCATTGATGGCACCCGGTAAACCGGGAATACTCAATTTCTCAACAGCCATGCACGGATTTCATGCCAATTACCTGTCGGGACAGTATGACGATGCATGCAGCATGTGCCATCCTGCCCGGCCGGAGGGCAATACCAGCTGTTTCCGCGGCAGGCACTCGGAGGTGGGTGTGGGTTGCACCCAGTGTCACGGGACCCTCGAGGACCATGCCCTGGGATTGCTCGCTGCACAAAAGGAAATCGGTGCCGCTTCAAGACTTTCCAGGGGACTGGAACCGGTTTTTGCGATGTCCAAGGAAGAGATCAATCCGCGGATGCCCTGGCTCATGGAGCCGGATTGCCGCTCCTGTCATACCAATTTCAATATCTTCGAGGATGGATTTAGCGGGACGGCCTATAATCTCTGGGCAGCGGGTTTCTCGGCACTCTACAGGAACCGGACGGACAATCACGAAGTAATGTGTATTGCGTGCCACGGATCGACCCATGCGGTATATGGTGCCATGAACAAGTACGGGCTGCAACGTGATAATCAGCAACCACTTCAGTACCAGGGTCTGGCAGGGACTATTGGAGCACATGAACAGTGCATGGTGTGCCATAAGGTGGAAATGACCGCCAGCGGCCACCACCGGAACATGATAAACAGGGAGTTTCCTGCGGCGATTGTGGAGTAGGGAGGATGAAAAGAGAGGCTGGATACAGTTTATTCATTGCTTGGGTATTCGGAGCGATCCTTCTCTCAGGATGCAGATCCCGGGAAAAAGTGATACCCGTAGGTGAGTTTCTTCCAGAAAGGGATGCCTTCTGGGAAGTGGTGCCCCGGAACTCGGTAATTGAGCGCATCGGGATCCATTTTGAATTTACGGAAGGACCGGCCTGGCACCCCAAAGGTTTCCTGGTATTTTCCGATTTAGGGACGAACACCGTTTATATGTGGACCGGCAGGAGGTTCGAAACTTTTCTGGATTCCTCCAACCAGTCCAACGGGCTCCTGTTTTTGCCGGGGGGAGATTTGCTGGCCTGCGAACATACAACCCGGAGCATCTACCGGATTTCGCCGGAAGGGGAACGGACTGAAATTGCCGGATCCTTCGAGGGCAGACGGCTGAACAGTCCCAACGATCTGTGCCGGTCCACCCAGGGGGTGATCTATTTTACCGATCCGCCCTGGGGTTTGCCCCAGGGGAACAGCGACCCTCAGAAGGAGCTGAACTTTAACGGGATTTTCCGGGTGGATCACGGAAGGATATCCCTGGTAGACAGCACTCTCTCCTGGCCCAACGGAATCGCGCTTTCCCCCGATGAGCGCTATCTTTATGTGGCCAATATGGAGATAAAAGAGGTGGACGGAGAGGAACGATACGATGTATTCTGGATGCGTTATACGCTGAATGACCGCGGGGAGCCTGTGGACAAAAAGGTGTTTTTCAGGGCCCCGGATACGACCCTTCCGGGCGGACCGGACGGAATGAAGGTGGAC
>CAYRLP010000378.1:0-3809 GCA_964424935.1 uncultured Bacteroides sp. | reverse complement strand
CGGCAGGACAGCCTTCATTTCGTAGCTCCGGAAGCGGTCTATGATTACAATACAAAAATGTTGCACACCTTCGGGGTCCCGTTTATCGAGGTGGCCGATGCCTATATATTCCCGGACAAGAAAGAGGTGAACATCGGATACCGGGCCACGTTGGACCTGTTTGAACATGCAAAGGTACTGGCAAACCAGCAGAACCGTCAATATCTTATCTATGACGCCAGGATCGGGGTGAACGGGGCGAAGGACTATAGCGGATCCGGAATCTATGACTACCAGGATGATTTTGGCAACGCGTATGCACTGCACCTTGGCAAGATATGGGTGGACACTTCCATCCGTACCCGTGCCACCGGAACCGTTGAAGAGGATGACCCATTCATGCTGAGTCCCTTTTTTGATTTTCAGGGGGATGTACACCTTTCCGCTGACAGCCTGTATCTTACTTTTGACGGCGGAACTCGGCTGGTTCACAACTGTGGTGTGGGCAAATCCTGGTTGCGTTTCACCGCAACCCTAGATCCGTCAGACATTCGCATCCCGATTCCGCAGCAGATGCAGAATACCGCGCTGAACAGAATCTTTGCCGGATCCATGATCACCAGGGATTCCACCCACATTTATTCAACCTTTCTTTCTTCAAGAAAAGACTATTTCGATGCCAATATTAACCAGGCAAGCGGTGAACTGATTTATGACCCGCAGCGGCAAGATTATATTATTTCGACGCCCGAGAAACTGACAAATCAGAATTGGCCCGGAAGCTACCTGAGATTGGAAACGGAACAGTGCCAGGTTTACGGGGAAGGGCCCATCAACCTGAACCTGGATTACGGCCTAGTCAAAATGGTTTCCACCGGACACACCACACACAGGATTGCCGAAGACGAATTTGAGGCCCGGCTGGTGCTCGGCCTGGATTTTCTTTTTTCGCCGGAGGCCCTGGAGGTGATGGGAGCCGAGATCGACAGTCTGCCCAACCTGGATCCTGTCGATCTTACGGATCCGTTTTACCAGCTGGCTATGAAGGATCTGCTTGGAAGGGAACTGGCCAATACCCTGGAGCGCCAGCTCGGGTTGACCGGAGCTTACGAAGAGATACCGCCCCAGTGGAAACATACCATTTTCTTCAGTGATCTGCCACTGAAATGGAACCAGGAAACGCGTTCATTCAGGCTCAAGGGACAGGTCGGAATCGGGAACATCGGCGATATCCAGGTAAACAAGAAGGTGGAAGCCTATATGGAGCTGGTTGAGAGAGGTTCAGGAGACCTGTTCGATATCTACCTGAGGGCGGATGATAACACCTGGTACTACATTGCCTATACGCCCGGGGGACTGCAGGTCCTCTCCTCCAACCGCATGTTCAACCAGATTGTTTTTGACCTGAAGGAAGGTGACAGAAGGATCCGGGGAAGGCCCGGGCAACCCTCCTATGTATATAGCCTGGCGGCACGCCGCAGACTGGATCTGTTTTTAAACCGCTTCCTGGAGGTTGAGGAGCAGGATCAATGATCAGGCACCCGAGCGGGACCCCAGCTCGATCACGTCCAGGTTTCCAATACGTCCCCCGTCGATTTCGAAACGGACAAGTGTCCGAACTTTATGGAGGCCGGTGCGCCCTGCTGCGCCGGGATTGATATGGAGGAACCTGTATTTCTTATCCGGTATCACCTTGAGTATGTGTGAGTGCCCTGTGATAAACAGACCGGGCGGATCCCTGCTTATGTCCGGTTTTACCCGTCTGTCGTAATGGCCCGGGTATCCTCCGATATGGGTCATCCAGATATCCAACCCTTCCCGGAGGTGACGCTGATGCCCCGGATACCGGGAGCGGATAAAACTCCCGTCAATATTCCCGTATACAGCTACCACGGGGGCAATCCGGCTGAGTTGCAGGATCACCTCCTCATCACCTATGTCACCTGCATGCCAGATTTCATCGCACTCCCCGAAATAGTCCGGGATCTTTGGATCAAAAAATCCGTGGGTATCTGATAGTACTCCAATTCTGAACATGGATGCTGGTTTCGCCGCGTAATTTACTAATTTAGGCTCAAATTCGTGTGATGCACCTTTTCTACGATTCCCGTGTTCATGGAGATCATTTCGAGCTGGAGGAGCAGGAGTCCAAACATGCCATTCGCGTTCTCAGGCTGTCCAGAGGCGACCGGGTGACCCTGGTCGATGGCAGGGGAGGTTGGTATGATGCGGTCATCACCGAGGATCATCCGAAACATTGCAGGCTGAAGATCGACCGTGTCAGGCAGAATTACCACCCACTGGCCTACCGTCTTCACCTGGCGGTGGCCCCCACGAAGAACATCGATCGGTTCGAGTGGTTCCTGGAGAAAGCCACAGAGATCGGTATTTCGGAGATTACCCCCCTGATCTGTCATCGGAGTGAACGGAAAAGGGTCAATCATGAACGGCTTGAAAAGATCCTGGTATCGGCCATGAAACAGTCCCTGAAAGCCTATCTGCCGAAGCTTCACCCTGCGGTACCCCTGCAGGAATTCCTTCAGTCAGATAAACACGGTACGCTGGGAATTGCCCATTGCAATCCCCTTGAGATTAAAAGTATACATGAACTGAAGCATACGGGGGCATATACCCTGCTGGTTGGTCCCGAAGGGGATTTTTCCGGGGAGGAGTTATCCAGAGCCCAGGAAGCCGGATATGAACTTTTTCACCTGGGGACATCCAGACTCCGTACAGAAACGGCTGCAGTGTACATTACAGCGGCCATAGCACTTCATCACCTCTGATGCAGGGGAGCGGGCTTTCAGGCCCAGGTCAGCTTTTCGCGATTATGGCTCTTACCAGGTCTTCGCCCGGGTCGTAGATCAGTGGAGTAAGCAGCTCCTTTAGAAACTGGTCTCCGAAATATGCAGCCATGAAGTCCGGGAATGTAAATGATGTGTTTTGAGCATCAAATCCATCCACCCGGTTGAACAGGGTAGATATTTTTACCATAGGCATGTTGGATTAGGTTTTCTATACAAGAACGCCTGATCCCCGGAAATATTGCAGGCCTGCAGGAAACTTTATCAGTAGGCCGTAAGTGTCAGGTTTTTCTCCTGGATAAGCTTACGCAGATTGATCAACGCATAACGCATTCTGCCCAGGGCCGTATTGATGCTTACATCGGTCTGATCGGCAATTTCTTTGAAACTGAGTCCACCATAGTGCCGAAGAAGAACGACCTCCCGCTGATCTTCAGGGAGTTCATTGATCAGGGTGCGGATTTCCGATCTTATCTGGCCATGAATGATCAGCTCTTCGATATTGCTGTCACTTAGCTTCTTGCTGTTGAACAAATCTACCTCCGTTTCGTCGTTGGACAGGGTATTCATCTGTTTCTCTTTCCTGAAATGATCAATAATCAGGTTATGGGCTATTCGTATAACCCATGAGAGAAACTTCCCATTGTCCTTGTATTTTCCGCTTCGGAGGGACTGGATTACCTTGATAAAAGTCTCCTGAAAAAGATCTTCAGCCAGTTGCTGGTTCTTAATGGTCAGAAGTATGTAAGTATATACTTTACTGCGATGCCTGTTGATTAAGACCTCAATTGCTGAATGATCACCTTTGATATAAGACTGGACCAGTTCCTGGTCGCTTGATAACCTGTGAGTCAAAACGCTTGTAAGTGTTGGTTAAGCGTAAAGGTGTTCCGATAGGCAGGTTCTTTTGTTGGTTATCCAAGTGCAATTAAGTAAAAAAAATTCTTAATGCAAAATATAGTAATTTTGCGCAGTAATTCTTTTTATCATAGATCCTCAGGAAATACATATATCTGGAGCCAGGGT
>CAYRLP010000377.1:0-3812 GCA_964424935.1 uncultured Bacteroides sp. | reverse complement strand
GGCCGTGCACTTCCCGGCTTCTCAGCTCACTATTATTGATTACAACCGGGTCGTAAAGGATCTTAATGGCTTGACTCCTTCTGAATTCCTGGAAAGGCTCCAGGAAGGATTCCTCGTCGAAAATAAAGGTCCGGAGATCTATAAGCCTGAAAAGCTGCATACCTTCGGGATGTACCTGGAGGACCAATGGTACGCCTTGACCTCCAGGCCGGGGACCTACAGGGACGACGATCCCATCGGGTGCCTCGATGTGACCGTTCTTTCTGAACAGGTGCTGGGCCCCCTGCTGAATATCAGGGACCTCAGGAAGTCAGAGCGAATAGATTTTGTGGGTGGGATCCGGGGACTGGAAGCTTTGAGCCGGAGAGTGGATAGCGGAGAAATGGCTGTGGCTTTCGCCCTCTTTCCAGTCACCATGAAACAGCTTATGGATATCGCAGACAACGGGATGATCATGCCACCCAAAACAACCTGGTTTGAACCCAAACTTCGAAGCGGGCTCGTGATACATTCGCTGGATTAAGCAACCGAAGCATGGCTGTTCGTGAAAACCTTCAACGTCTCAGGGAGTACATTCCCCCATATGTGACGCTGGTTGCGGTTTCCAAGACGAAACCGGATGAAGAGATCATGGAAGCATACCGGGCGGGTCATCGGGATTTCGGAGAGAACAAGGTCCAGGACCTGGTAGCCAAGAAGGAGCGTCTTCCCGGCGATATCCGCTGGCACATGATCGGGCACCTGCAAAGCAACAAGGTAAAATACCTGGCTCCATTCGTCCACCTGTTGCATGGGGTGGACAGTCTTAAACTCCTTGGTGTCATCGACAGGGAAGCGGAAAAGAACGAGCGGGTGATTGACTGCCTTTTACAGGTACGTATTGCCAGGGAGGAGACCAAATTCGGATTGACGGAAGGGGAATTGAAGGAACTGATCGTTTCGGAACCTTACGCGCAGATGCGGCATATACGCATCAGAGGTTTGATGGGAATGGCTACATATACCGAAAATTCAGATCAGATCCGGGAGGAGTTTCGCCTCCTAAAACGTATATTTGACGAGCTGAAAGGTTCGCACTTCAGGCATCAGCCTTCCTTTGATCAGCTTTCGTGCGGAATGTCGGGAGATTACGAGCTGGCCATCGAGGAAGGGAGCAACCTGGTCCGGATAGGCAGCCTTATCTTTGGCGCGAGGAACTATTGAAAACATATCATATGACAGATTTATCCACCAGCTTTGCCGGACTCTCCATGAAGAGTCCGATCATTGTCAGCAGCAGCGGTCTGACCAGTTCACTGGACCGCATCAAAAAAGTGAGCTCCGCCGGTGCAGGTGCCGTTGTGATGAAATCTCTTTTCGAGGAACAGATCAGCTTTGAAGCAGGCACCCTGGCAGAGGGACATGATTATCCGGAAGCCGGGGACTACATCCGGACCTATGCACGGGAAAACTCCCTGGTCCAGTACCTGGATACCCTGCGGGCGGCGAAAGCGGAGGTGGATATCCCTGTCATTGCGAGCATCAACTGCGTGACTGCTTCCGAGTGGATGGATTTTGCCGTAAATATTCAGCAAGCAGGAGCAGATGCCCTGGAACTGAATATATACTTCCTGCCCATAGAGAAGGATAAAGATCCCAGGGAGTATGAGAAAAGCTACCTGAACCTGGTATCCGAGGTTAAGAAAAGAACAACGCTCCCGTTGATTGTCAAGCTGGGGAACGGATTCTCCAATATCACCTGGATGGTCAGTCAGCTCTATGCAAGAGGAGCCGCAGCAGCCGTCCTTTTCAACCGGTTTTATGCACCTGATATCAATACCGATGATTTGACCTTTGGTTCTGCTGAGGTTCTGAGTTCCCCGGCAGAGATCCGGAATTCACTTCGCTGGATCGGAATAGTATCCTCCCAGGTGGACCAGATGGACCTGGCTGCATCCACCGGGGTTCACAGCGGTATGGCCGCAATAAAGCAGATCCTTGCGGGGGCCAGGGCCGTACAGGTATGCTCGGTTCTGTATCGCAACGGATTGGATTATATCAAGGATATCCTGGCAGAGATGAAGAAGTGGATGGAAAAGCATCAATATGCCTCACTGGAGGAATTCAGGGGGAAGATGAACTACGGAAGTCTGGATGACCCTTCGGTCTATGAGCGTGCACAATTCATGAAGTACTTTTCATCCATGCACTGATCCCTGCGGGGTTCCATAGGTCTCGATCACTTTTACCAGCGCTGCAAAAAGAGGCTTTTTCTGTTCCTCCACTTCGGCAATCTTGGATTTCAGCCTGTTTGCCAGTGTGCTTCGCTCCACGGATTCCAGTTCACCCACTGCTTCTTCAATGACTGTAAAGGCTTCCACAGCTGCAGGATAATCTCCCGAAACAACGACTTCCACAAAGGTCGGGAGCTGTTTGGCATAGGAAAGCCCGTTCTGCCAGCAGGCAGCAAGCAGCACCAGCTGGATCTTCTTATATTCGGGATTGGCAATCGCACGGGCCAGAATCTCTGAGGCTTCTTTGTCCTTGAGATCATTTAATAAGGATCCGATCTCCCGGTGTATCTCCGGATCTTCCTGTGTGAGCATCAGGTTGAACAGTTCGGGAAGCACGGAAACGTCCCCTTCTATACGTAATTCTTTGATAGTTTCCAGGATAGCTGACCGGTTGTTGGAGCGCAGAGTATCGATCCGGTGCCTGAGTCTTTGGTTACGCTCTTCGGGAACCATTTAGTTGCAGCGCGTATTTAAGATTTCACCGGCTTCATATACTCCGTACTGGAACGCCTTCTGGTAGCAGTAGCAGGCACTGATCTGGTCACCCAGCTTTTCGTCAAGTTTGGCTTTTTCAAACCAGATCTCCCCGTTTGTCGGGTCCAGATCCAGCGCCATGGACATGTCTTTCTCTGCATACCTGGTGGTCCCTGTGGCCGCATAGGTCAGTCCCCTGGCAAAAAAATAGGAAGCCTTACCACTGTCCAGTTCCAGGGATCTGTTAAATGACTGGATGGCATTCAGGTATTTACCGTGTTGAAACTGGATATTTCCCTGTTTATAGTAGGCCTCATCGTTTTCCGGAAAATAGGTCAGATACAGGTCCATATCCGAAAGCGCAGCCGGCAGATCGCCGATCTGGCTATATGCCTCGGCCCGCAGAAGATAGGCTTCAAAACGGGCGGGATCCGTCCGGATCAACCTGTTCAGTCCTTCAATGGCTCCCTCAGCATCCCCTTCATCAGTTTGCATCCGGGCAAGCTCCTCCAGGGCATCTAGATTCCTCAGATCACTTTTTACGGCTGATTTGAGTGCTGACGAAGCTGCCTTCAGGTTTCCCAGTTCCTGGTAGATTAATGCTTTCTGGTTCAGGACCTGACTTTGATTATAGCCCTTCTTTTCAAGGTTGTTCAGGATATTAATTGCTTCCAGATAATTTCCCTGGTCCTTCAGGTACAGGGCATCATGATATTCCTGGTCCATAGAGGAATACCACCGCTTTTCGTTCCAGAGCTCCTGCCATCCCGGCTGACCTTCCAGGGTGGAAATATCAGGATCAAGCAGGATCTCGGATTCGTACTTTTTATAGCGGGAGGAAAGGTGGATCCGGAGGAATTTCAGGGCCTGCTGGGGATGATTCAGCCGGATTTCACATTTGGCCAGATAGAAACTCCCCATGCCTTTGCGCCGCTTTTCCGCTTCATAGAAGGCTTCCCAGGCGGCCGGATAGTCCTTGATGGAGAAATTGGCCATACCCAGCTGGTAGTAAAGGTCGCTGTTACCCGGGTTTTGTACCAGAGCCTGTTCCAGGTAAACCAGGGC
>CAYRLP010000376.1:0-3812 GCA_964424935.1 uncultured Bacteroides sp. | reverse complement strand
GATCCTGCGCGTGATCGATTATAAAACGGGACAAACCGTTCAAAACGTTTCCTCCCTGGATTCCCTTTTTGAAAGGAACCTCGGAAGCCGGAACAGCGCTGCAATGCAAACTCTGTTCTATGCCTGGCTGGTTGGAGCCGAATATCCAGGTGAAACGGTGATGCCGGGACTTTATACCATGAAGGGTGTCTTCGGGGAAGGCTTTGATCCGGCACTTCGCATGACAGGTTTCAGGCAGGCAGAGCGGATCGGATCGTTCTCGGAGCTGGAAGGGTCTTTTTTAGATCTCCTGAAAGGAGTGCTGGGAAAACTTTTTAATCCGGATGTGCCCTTTGATCAACGGGACCATGACAGGAAGTGCGGGTATTGCGATTTTGCCGCGATCTGTCAGCGCAAAGAGATTTAGCACCATCCCGGTTTTTCCCTGACTGTTCCTCAGTCTTCCTTGCCATCCAGGAGACCGGGCCTGAGCCTGCGGGTACGCTCAAGGGACTGATCATGCTTCCACTGTTCAATTCGGGCTGCGTGACCGGATAAAAGGATTTCCGGAACCTTCCAGCCCTTATAGTCTGCCGGACGGGTGTATACGGGAGGGGCCAGCAGGCCGTCCTGGAATGAATCACTCAAAGCAGAAGTTTCATCCGAGATGGCTCCCGGGAGAAGACGGACCACACTGTCGGTGATGACTGCAGCGGCCAGTTCTCCGCCGGTTAATACATAGTCTCCAATGGAAATTTCACGTGTTATCAGGTGGTCCCTTATCCGCTGATCCACCCCTTTATAATGGCCGCAGAGGATGATCAGGTTCTTGGTGACAGCCAGCCGGTTGGCCTCCTGCTGATTAAAACTAACACCGTCGGGTGAAGTATAGATAATATCATCATACTTCCGATTTGAGGTCAGAAAGGTAATGGCCCTGTGAACGGGTTCGACAGCCATAACCATTCCGGCATCTCCCCCAAAAGCATAATCATCAACCCTTCGGTGCTTATCCAGGGAAAAATCCCTGAGGTCGTGGATATGAAGGTCCACCAGTCCCTTTTCCCTGGCCCTTTTTACAATGGAATGGCTGAGGGGCCCCTCCAGTAATTGTGGTAAAACCGTGAGAATATCGATTCGCATATGGATCTGGTTTTCTGCGAAGATAGGACAGTTTTTTGCTGAAAAAATGGGCAATTCATGAAAAATGAGTAATTTGTATGGAATCGCGACCTACTAATCCTCTACCTGTCATGGAAAATTCTGAATTCACTGATCCGTCGAAGGAGAATAATAACAAAGAGAAAAACAAGAACAGCGAGCACCAGGAACCCCAAGTTGATGCCTCCCAGTCCGGCATTCCTGAATCTACCTCCGAATCCGTTCCAGAGAAATCAGAATCCGCATCAGACAGTAAGAAAACCGCTCCTGCTGAGGAAGTTACTCCAGTAGAGGAAACCGCCAAGGACACAAACTCTGCCGTCAATAAAAAATCTACTTCCAAGGAGAAGCCCGTTCCCGAGGAGAAACCTGTTCCCGAGGAAAAGCCCATTACCGAGAAGAAGCCCGTTCCCGAGGAGAAACCCGTTCCCGAAGATAAGTCTGCACTGAAGGAGAAGACCCCACCTCCAGAAAAACCCGATGAAGGGGATAAGCCTGCTCCTGAAGATAAACCTGTTCCAGCTGAGGAATCCGAACCTGTGGAAGAAACCGCTCCTGAAGATAAACCCGCCTCTGAAGATAAACCTGTTCCAGCTGAGGAATCCGAACCTGTGGAAGAAACCGCTTCTGAAGATAAACCCGCCTCCGAAGAAAAACCTGTTCCAGCTGAGGAATCCGAACCTGTGGAAGAAACCGCTTCTGAAGATAAACCCGCCTCCGAAGAAACAACTGCCCAGGCTGAGAAATCCGAACCTGGTTCCGGCGATAAAAAACCCACAAGGAAATCCAGTTCACTGATCGACGACAATGAGGAAAAAGAGAAGAATGCCTCCTATGATGACCATGTGGATGAAGATGATACGGAGCACAGGGAAGAAGAGGTGAATTATGGTTTGCTAAGCAAGGAGGATCTGGTGAAACTGATGAAGGAGAAACTGGATAATCCCGGTAAAGGAAACATCAAAAAAGAAGTGGAGGACATCCGAAAGGTCTTCAATAAGAAGGTGGCCGCTGTACTGGAAGAGAAGAAGAAGCACTTTCTGGATGAAGGGGGGAACATTGAGGACTTCAAGCCCGTGGAGGAGCCTGTGGAGCAGGAGATGAAGGAACTCCTGCATAAGTACAGGGGGCTCAAGGCGGAATTTACGAAACAGCTGGAAAAAGCCAAGCAGGAGAACCTGCTTAAGAAACAGGAAATTCTGGAAGGATTCCGTATTCTCATGGAGAACCAGGAGTCGTTCGAAGTCACCTTCCGGAAATTCAAAGATCTTCAGAAGCAGTGGTTTGCAACAGGAGTTGTTCCACATCAGAATCTGAAAGATCTCTGGGATTCATACAACTATTTTGTTGACAAGTTCAATGACTATGTGCGTATTAACCGGGATCTGCGTGCACTGGACCTGAAGAAGAACCTGGAGCAGAAGGAGCAGCTGTGCGAACGGACAGAGGCCCTTGATAAGGATCCGAATATTGTACATGCGTTTAAGGTACTACAGAAAAACCATGCACGCTGGAGGGAAATCGGTCCTGTTCCCCGCGAGCAAAGGGATGAGATCTGGGACCGTTTCAAGCAGGCAACGTCGGTAATCAATAAAAAACACCAGGAGTACCACTCCAGGCTGAAAGAGTCCCTGCAGGAGAACCTGGAGAAAAAAATGAAGCTTTGCGAAAGAGTGGAGAAGATTGCCGCTCAGGTCTATGACACCCATTCGGCATGGGTGGAAAAAACCAATCAGGTGCTTGAGATTCAGAAGACATGGAAGACCATTGGATATGCGCCTAAAAAGGATAACAATGTCATCTATGCCAGATTCCGGACCGCCTGTGATGTTTTTTTCGGGAACAAGGCCAAATTTTACGCGGCAGCTTATGAAGACCAGAAGGAAAACCTGAAACTGAAACTGGAGATAACGGAGATGGCCGAAGCCATTTGTAACAGCCAGGATTGGAAGGAGACCACCAACGAGCTCATCCGCCTGCAAAAACGATGGAAGGAAATCGGACCGGTGCCCCGGAGGGATTCGGATAAGCTCTGGAAAAGGTTCAGGGCAGCATGCGACACCTTCTTCAACAGCAAATCAAAGTATTTTGAGGATATTGATTCAACGTTTGAGGATAACCTCAAGGCAAAGGAAGTTATTTTGAAGGAAATGGATGCTTGTGCCGTGGGCGACAACCAGAAGGCGAACCTGGAAACCCTGGAGGATTTTCAGTCCAGATTCAATGAAATCGGATACGTGCCATCGGCGAAGAAGGATTGGATCAAGGATCAGTTCAGGCAGGCCCTGGATCGTTATCTGGAACGAATCGGAATGGATGAAGCTGAACGCAGTATATATAAATTCCAGTACCGTATCCGGAACATGGCAAATGCTCCCCGGGCAGAAATGAAGATGAACTTCGAGAGAGATAAATTGATAAATAAACTTCAGCAGCTTCGCAATGATATGAGCGTATGGGAGAACAATATCGGGTTCTTTAAGCAGTCAGACAGCTCGGAGGATACCATCCAGGGATACCAGGAGAAGATCGAAGAAGCGCATCAGCGTATTGAGATCCTGGAGAAGAAGATCCGGATTCTGGATGATATGGAAAATGAAAATTAAATCTTTACTTTTATCTCGAATTTAAAATCTGATTCGATTTGGGTAGTACAAAGTATGTGTTCGTAA
>CAYRLP010000375.1:1789-3812 GCA_964424935.1 uncultured Bacteroides sp. | reverse complement strand
GGCCAATATATGGGACCTGAGGATAGGGATCCATACGGGGCCGGTTATCGCCGGAGTGGTTGGACATAAAAAGATATCCTACGATATCTGGGGGGATACGGTCAATACGGCATCGAGAATGGAATCTTCTGGAACTCCCGGAAAGATCAATATTTCCGGAATCACCTACAGCATGGTCAAGGACTATTTTATCTGCGAATACAGGGGGAAACTACCCGTAAAATACAAGGGGAACATCGATATGTATTATGTGAACGGCCTCCGGCCCGAATTATCGGTCGACCTGAAGGGAATTCCCAACAGAAGGTTCTTCATCAAGCTGCAGATTCTCAGGCTGGGAGATCTTGAGGAGAAGATTTTCGGGGAAATTTTAAGCTCCCTTCCTGAATCGCTTCACTTTCACAGGCTGGAGTATGCACGGAAGGTCTATAATCAGTCCTTCCTGTTGTGCCGTTCCGAGGAGATTGAGGAGGAGGAACGGTTGCTGGTGCGATCAGCTGCTCTGATGCTCTATACCGGGCTCACCCAGAACTACCATAACTTCCAGAACCGGTCAGCCGTGCTCTGCCGGGAGATCCTGCCGGAATATCACTACTCGGAACGGCAGATTGATCAGATCTGCAATCTGATTCTGGCTACCAAAGAACCATTCAACCCGAATACTCAGCTTGAAAAGATCCTGATTGATGCCAAAATGGAATACATCGGACGTTCCGATTATACAAGCCAGTTACAACTGTTGTTCCAGGAGATGAAAGAAACCGGCTCTAAAATTAATGGCCAGCAGTTTAAACACCAGCAGCTGGAATTGTTATATGAATTCGAGTATTATACGGTTGCAGCCAAACGCATGCGTGAGATATCGGGTGAGGAACAGATGACCATCCTGGAAAAAGAAAGATGGATATAAAACATCCTTCTACAACATCCGCTCAATTATTGTAGCAGCAGGTTTGATTGATTACTTTTGAACTCTAACGGTAACCACTAAATCGTTTCAATATGGAACTTGACTGGAAAAATCTTGGCTTTGGCATCATGAAAACCGATTACAATGTGAGATGCCATTTTAAAAACGGCACGTGGGGGGAACTGGAAGTTTCGTCTGACGAATATCTTCCCATTCATATCGGAGCCACCTGCCTTCATTATGGCCAGGAATCCTTCGAGGGACTGAAAGCATTCAAGGGCCAGGATGGTCGCATCCGTCTGTTCAGGCACCAGGAGAACGCCCTCCGTATGATCCGTTCCGCTAAAGGCATCCTGCTGGCCGAGGTACCAGTTGAGCTCTTTATGGAAGCGGTTGAAAAGGTGGTCATCCTGAACAAGCGGTACGTCCCTCCCTATGGGACCGGTGCATCCCTTTATATCCGGCCCCTGCTGATCGGAACCGGTCCGCAGGTCGGTGTGAAACCCGCATCCGAATATACCTTCCTGGTCTTCGTCATGCCGGTCGGACCCTATTTCAAAAGCGGATTTAAACCGGTAGACGTCATGTTATGCAGGGATCATGACCGGGCAGCACCGCTGGGGACGGGACATTTAAAAGTAGGTGGCAACTATGCAGCCAGCTTGGATTCCATGGAAACAGCCCATCGGGAAGGTTATACCACGGTCATGTACCTCGATGCCAAAAAGAAAAAGTACATCGATGAGTGCGGCCCGGCCAATTTCTTTGGAATCAAGGACAATACCTACGTAACCCCCGATTCGCATTCCATTCTTCCATCCATTACCAACCGGAGCCTCCAGGACCTGGCAAAGAAAATGGGTATGAAGGTAGAGGTCCGGCCCGTTCCGGTTGAAGAGCTTGCCACCTTTGAAGAAGTCGGAGCCTGCGGCACGGCGGCTGTTATTTCGCCCATCAGGAAAGTAGCCGATATTGACAAAGGAATCGAGTATACCTTCGGTGATGGGATCCACCCGGGTCCCGTCTGCACCCGCCTGTATGAAACCCTTCAGGGCATTCAGAACGGGGACCTTGAGGATTCCTTCGGGTGGATCAAAATCCTCGATTAAATTC
>CAYRLP010000375.1:0-1779 GCA_964424935.1 uncultured Bacteroides sp. | reverse complement strand
TTCCTATCTTTGCGACAGCCAAACTTTTAGGCATGTCAAAAAAGGATAGCAGGACTTATACTCGGAGAATTCGCAGTTCGTACGTTACCTCCATCATCAGTATATCGCTGGTTCTATTGCTTCTCGGTGTTGTGGGGCTTCTGCTGATCAATGGACGTAACATCCGCAAACAGGTGATGGAGAGCATAGGGTTCAACGTGATCCTGAAAGAGAATATCAAGGAAGCGGACATTTACCAGCTGCAGAAAATACTGGATTCCAAGGAGTATATACTATCGACCGAATACATCACTAAAGAAGAAGCGGCCCTGGAAACCGAACAGATGCTTGGAGAGGACTTTATTCACTTCCTGGGTTACAATCCCCTTCCACCCTCCATCAGGGTGAGGTTGCATCAAGCCTGGGCCAACCCGGATTCGGTGACGATCATCGAGCAGGATCTGATGAGCTACGATTCCATCGAAGAGGTTTATTACAAGAAATCCCTTCTGTATGCGGTCAATGAGAATATACGCCAGATTACGCTGATCATTCTGGGTTTCTCGGCACTGCTAACGCTTATCTCAGTCACCCTGATCAACAACACCATCCGTTTATCGATTTATTCCAAACGATTTATAATCAATACCATGCAGCTGGTGGGTGCCACAAGGGGCTTTATCCGGAAACCTTTTCTTTTCACCAGTGCAGCCACTGGTTTTACCGGAAGCCTGATTGCCCTGGTCCTCCTGTTTGGACTGGTCTACCTGCTCCAGGAAGAGTTTGAAGGTGTGATCTCACTGAAAGATTATGACATGCTGTCGATCCTGGCCCTGGGGGTGATCCTCATTGGTATTGTCCTGAACTGGATTTCCACCTATTTTGCGGTGAATAAGTTCCTGAACATGGAAACAGATAAGCTTTATTAATTGCATTCCTATGAGTAAGAAAACGACGGAGAAAGAGACATTTGCACTGGCCAAAGAGAATTACATACTCCTGGTTATTGGATTTGTGATCATCGTTCTGGGATTCATCCTCATGATCGGGGGTAAATCAGATGATCCCACCATCTTCAATGAAAAGGAAATATTCAGTTTTCGCCGGATTACACTGGCACCCATTATTGTACTGGCCGGGTTCATCTTTGAAATTTGGGCCATCATGAAGAAGCCCAAATCGGATCGCAAATGACATGGTTTGAAGCACTCCTCCTTGGGTTGATCCAGGGGCTCACAGAATTCCTTCCCGTAAGCAGCAGCGGACATCTGGAAATCGGGAAAGTACTGTTGAACATAGAGGTAAAGGAGAGCCTCGTCTTCACCGTCATGGTCCATTTTGCAACGGTACTCAGCACCATTACCGTATTCTACCAGGACATAAAGAAACTCTTTTCGGGCCTGTTCCAGTTCCAGTGGAATGAGGAGACCAAGTATATATCCAAAATACTGGTATCCATGATTCCGGTATTGATTGTCGGGGTGCTTTTCCGGGAGGAGGTGGAAGCAATGTTCACCGGGAACCTTCTGCTGGTAGGAGGGGCCCTTCTTGTTACTGCTCTTTTACTGGCTTCCACGCAACTGGTTCGTCCCGGACAAAAGAAGATCCCGTTCGTGGATGCATTCCTGATGGGCATTGCCCAGGCATTTGCAACGATCCCGGGGATTTCACGATCCGGAGCAACCATCTCCACCGGCCTGTTATTAAAAAACGGCAGAAGTGAGGTGGCCCGGTTTTCCTTCCTGATGGTGCTGCTGCCCATTATTGGAGCCGCTTTGCTGACACCGGGAATCCCAATGG
>CAYRLP010000374.1:0-3816 GCA_964424935.1 uncultured Bacteroides sp. | reverse complement strand
CCCCTGGCCATTGCCACCACCCGGAATGGCTTACAAATAGCCGTAGGTACGGGAAGCGGCCGGCTTTATACCCTGAATGTGAACAATCCGGACCACGTTCAGGAGGTAAATAATTTTGGAGGGAACCAGATCAGGGCCCTGGATTACAGCCCGGGTCAGCTTTATCTGGCTGCCGGTATGCTGGATGGATCGGTTAAGGTCCTTTCCGGTGACGGGAGAAGGACCCTGGCCGGGCTTTTCGGGCCGGGTGCCAGGGTATCCGCGCTTAAATTCAGTCCGGATGGGAAGTTCCTGGCCGCAGCATCCAACGACGGGAACGTATACCTTTGGAATACTATGAAATGGGGTGATCCTCCCGTGGTGTTCAGCGAGAACAACGGATTTGTGCTTTCCCTCTGCTTTAACAGGAGTGGAAGCTATTTTTACAGCGGGAGTGTTGATTATCCCAGAATGGTAGGCAGGCCAACGAATATGGATCAGATGGCATCGGATTTCTGTTCATTGCTCACAAGAAACCTGACCCGGGAGGAGTGGAACCAGTATTACGGTCAGGACATTCCATACCAGGAGACCTGTCCCAGATGATTCTAAAGGAAGCAACTATGTTTAAGAGGATTCTCATTGTTCTCATTCTGGGTCTGGGACTACAAAGTCTGAATGCTCAAAACCTTGTTGATTGCACCTACCTGCTTGAGGATGCCAAAGAGGCCTATGAAGCCGGCATGGTAGAGCTGGTTCCTGAACTGCTGCTCGAATGCATTCAGACCAACGGCCTCACCGGGGAATCAAAAAAGGAAGCCTATAAGCTGGTGATTAATTCCTACCTGTTTGACTACCAACCTGCTGAGGCTGATAGTCTGATGGACGATTTTGTAATGGAATTTCCGGGATACCGTGCTCAAGATTCAGATCCGGAGGAGTTTACCTTTATGCTGGATGCCCATTTAATTGCTCTGGGGATCAACCCGGATGAACTTCCGGAGGATACCGTAACCGTTGGCAGAGGCAGGTTATTCGATTTCTTCAAACGGAGGAACATCACCAAAGGAGCCGGTGAATTTGGAAATACACTGGGATTCAATCTGGGAGGCAACCTTAGCCTCCCAAACACCCTGGAGGGATACAGCGTCGGAGACCCGGCCGGAGACGACAGTCATTTTGGTGTGCTGCCCGGAGCCCTGGCAGGTGCAGATGTTAACCTTATCCTGAACAGAAGACTGGAGGCTTCCTTCGGGCTGCTTTATGATCTGACCCGATTCAGTTATTCGGCCTCTCCCTTGCCTTTCACCTCCTATCGGTACGTGGAGGCTCAGCATCAGCTGTTGTTGCCGGTATCTCTTGTCTATAAACTGAATCCGGAAGACCGGAGATACTGTCTCTACCTGAGGGGTGGCCTGGTTCCGGCATACCTGTTATCCGCAACAGGAAAAGGGGTCAGAAGTTATGATGCAGACCAGGAAGATGTACAGGTTGATCCCATATCCATCACAGATTCCAGGGTGAAAGTCAACCTGAATCTGATGCTTGGAGGGGGAATAAGAATTCCACTTGATCATGCCTTTATTTTTGCAGAAGCCAGGCTGAGTTCCAGGTTGCTTCAGTCCACCCGGGACGAGTACCGGTATCAGAACAATGATCTGCTATGGATGCTGTATCATGTGGATAGTGATTTTCGGATCCACCAGCTGACCATCAACGGTGGGATATGCTGGGATCTAACGAAGGAATAGTAGGAAAAAGATGATAAAACAGAGCTTTATATGGATCTTGCTGGCCGCCCTGGTGCTCTCCTGTGAGCGGGAGATCACAAGTGAACAGACAGAGGGTTTTATAAAATTCTACGGCAATTACCTGCTGGATGAAGCAGGGGATGTGGAGGTTCTGGACAACGGGGGCTATGCCATCTGCGGTACGGAAACCAGCGGATCCGGGGAAAAAAGGATGGTTCTGATCATTACGGATTCTTACGGGAATGTGCAAAACGGATTTCCGAAGCGCTATACGGAGGAGGGATTGGATGCAGGGGGCACCTCCATGATCGCCCTCCAGGGAGGTTCAGGGGGATTCTTACTGGCGGGTTATGTGGAGAAACCGGTGCCCGGTTCCCAGGAGGTGCAAAAAGACATCTTTCTTGTCAGGACGTCAGCAGGCGGGGATATAACCTGGCAGAGAAGCTATGGCTCCGTGAAGGATGAACAAATTCTGCATGCCATTGAAAAGATCGGTTCGGGCTATTTGCTGGCCGGTTACAGGGGTTATGAGGGAACTACTGATTTACTGGTGATGGGAGTGACGGAAGAAGGGGATTCCATAAAACTGGGTTTGAACTACAACAATCCGAATGCCAGGAATTCTGCCGCAAATTACCTGTTAAATACGGGAGATATGTACCTGTGTGCATGCACCTTTGATAAAGTGAACGGGGAGGGGACCACCATCCAGATCCTGACCTTTGACGATGAGTTGAGTCCTCTGGCCAGAAGCCTGTCCGGAGAGTCTGACGAACTGGGTATGTGTATCCTGGAAGAACAGGAAGGACAGTTTCTGGTTCTGGGTAACCGTCTGCACAACGGGCTGGATCCTTCAAGCGGAAGCGACATAGTGCTGTACGGAATACAGACAGACGGTTTGCTTATTTCAGGCTTAACACTGCTTGCAACTATTTCAGATGGAAATACAGTCCTGTGGGGGAAGAAAGTGATTGAAACGTCCTCGGGGAAACTTGTGATTATAGGGACCAGGCAGGTGAACTCCAACCCTGAAATACTGATGCAATTTCTTTCTGCCACGCATCAGGTAGAGGAACAGGTGACTTTCGGGGCTGCCGGTGCACAGACCGGAACTGATATAGAGCGGTCCACGGATGGTGGATTTGTAGTGCTGGGAACTAACAGTGATGGAGGGAACAGAATGATCTCTTTACTAAAAACCAATGCAGCGGGGGATCTTTAGGGATTTGAAAACAGTAAATTAAATCAGATGAGGAGCATGAAGTACCTACCGGTTGCATTACTATTACTGGGAAGCGTGGCGATGCGGGGTCAGGCGCCCAGTGTTCACCTGGAATCGGGAGGGATCACCATTACAATGGTCTGCGAAAGTTCCGGCACCTACCAGTTTGTAGGGACCAATGGTTCCGGGGCCATCGGGACCTTTGCACTGTTTGAATCCGTTTCCGGACAACTGGTGTCGGGACATGTTACTGACCAGGGTAACAACACAGCCCTCTTCGATCCGTTGGGTCTGGATGGGGATTACAGGATCGATTACACCTTTGTGGTGGGAGCGATTTCAACGACGGTATCCAGTACATTTACGGTATTCCTGCTGGATGCCATTGAGATCCAGAATCTTCCGGAGACCGTATGTAAAAATGATGCACCATATCCCCTCATTCCGGTTCCCAGTCTGACCGATCCCGGAGCTGTCTATTTCTTCTCGGGACCGGGAGTCTCCGGAAGCCAGGCAGGAGGCTATTATTACAACCCTGCCAGCCCGCAGGTAGGGACGGGATGGGTAACGATCACATTGGATTATACCTCATCAAACGGTTGTCATGTCAACCTGGATTACTCCATTTACAACGGATTTGTCCCCGCGCTTGATTTTTCCGTGGCCTCCTCATGCATTCCCTCACTTGGCGGAGAGGTGCAATTCAATAATCTGACCAACGGCAAATACGCGGTGAACCAGTGGAGCTGGAACTTCGGCGATCCGAACAGCGGCTCAAGCAATACCAGCAGCGATGAAAATCCGGTTCATATTTATCCCAAGCCCGGTGCCTGGAACGTCTCCCTGGCTGCGACGACCTATGAT
>CAYRLP010000373.1:0-3819 GCA_964424935.1 uncultured Bacteroides sp. | reverse complement strand
ATCCGGATGGACGGAGAGAAGATGAGGCCACCCCCTGGCTAAAGGCCTTTGTCAACGCCCGGGAATGGATTGAATCCCACCCCTAAAGCAGGTAAGGGACCACCGCTTTTCGCCGGGCTGGATAATCCGAAAAGGTCTCCCGGTACCATCGGTGGTGAGCCAGTGCCCTGGGAACCAGGTTAAAGAAGGTCCACAGGGCAAACACCAGGGCAGCCGGACTCCAGGTCATCACCGCAAACCCGGTCCACTGGATAATTTCTCCCAGGAAATTAGGACAGGATATCCATCGGAACAGCCCTCCGCGGGGAATAAAATAGCCTTTCTTCCCGCCTTTTCGCAGGCGAAGCAGGATCTGGTCCGACCACCAGTTCAGGAAGGATCCGCCCATATAGAGTATGGCTCCTGAAATGAACCTGGGATCCGTTATCCACTCCTGTGAATACTCCCGCGCAAAGGCAGAGAAATAATAGCCGTTGATAAATCCGTTTACCAGGTTGAAACAAACAGCCAAAAAGGCCACCACGAGCGGCATCAGCTTCCCCGAAGTGTGTGTACGCCAGGGCCAGATCAGGGAACGGTTGGTATAATGGGATACATACAGTGCAAAGAAGATCCAGGTCACCGGCTGGATCCCTGAAGGGCCGAACAGGAAACTTAAAACAAATACCAACAGGGAAGGAAATTCCATCAGGAACCATGCCAGGCGGTTCGGAATACTGGGTCCCCAGTCCCTGCGGCTGTGCCTTCCGTAGGGAGCCTTTACAAAAAGGAGCAGTACAAAAACGGCCAGGCCCAGGATGGCCCAGCCCCATAATATGGTGTAAAAGGTATCGCGATCCATTGCTCTGCGAATGGAAAGCGAATATAGAGGTTTTTTTCAGATTCTGGTGTTATCTGCTGTCTGTCATGTCCGTTGTGTAGAGGTAACGGATAGCCAGTTCATAGGCGTCCAGGGCGACAATCCGGATCTGGTAGGTAATGACCCCTCCCCAGTATCCAACGGTGATACTCAGCAGGCTGTCTGAAACAGCTTCCCATGTGCCCTCAAAATTGTCATAGAAAACAGGATTGGTCTCACGCCAGTTCGCATTCTTGTGCTCAATAAAGGTCCCGTCCCCGTTTATGGAGAACCCGTATTTATCCACGTCCAGGTCCCCGGCGCGTTCAAGCCAGAGGGTGTCTCCGAGGTACTCCTCCTCGACCCAGGTACCCACAATCCCCGCATTTTCACCCAGTGCGTCCAGCTCCAATCCTGCCTGTTTCTCACAGGAGATCGCCAGCAGCGCCATCACAATCAGAATAGTCAGTCTCTTCATGCAAATAGACGATTACTTTTTCTGAAGATGATTGAACGCCCCACATGGTTGCTTCACCCGGTCAAAAATCGATCCTGTAGTAAAATATGGGCATGAAATCCAATTGGGGTTTTACATCCAGAGGCGGCTCGGCACCACTGATATAGATTTGCCTGAGTGCATTTTCCCTGTTGGTGATATTCACCAGGTCGACCCCCACTTCATGGGTGATTCTTCCAATATTTATTTTGTAATTCAGCTTGATATCCGCACGGAAGTAGGGATCAAACTGCTTGAAGTTCCTCTCCGAATCAAGATATACTGCCTCACCGGCAATGGCAGATGCTTCAACATCAATGGGTGTAAATCGTTTTCCCCCTGCAAGCGTGATTTTACCGCCCACCGTAATTGCCTGGACTCGGCTGACACCCCAGCTGAATTCCCTGGCTCCAAGCAGGTTCAGGGCATATCTGCCATTGTACAACGCTTCATAGTTTTTCCCGTCGCTGCCTGAGCGTTTGGAATCATACAGTGAAGCAGTAAGCATCAGGTAATAACCCCTGCTAAAGGATTTCTCCGCGGTCAGCTCCACTCCGTAATTCCTTCCATTTCCTTCGTTTACCAGGGTGTCCGGGAAGAATCTTTCCATATCATGTCCTTCATCCAGTACCGAGTAGCAGGAAGGTGTAAATTCAACAGGCACCTCAAAAAGGTACTGATAATAGGTTTCGGCCTTGATCCTCAGTTCGGAATTAAAATAGTGGTCCCACGACAGCACCTGGTGAAAGCTCCTGATAAATCCCAGGTCCTGGTTTGGCATGCTGTATTCGCCCTCCTGATTCACGAGCCTGGCAAAATAGATATAAGTGGGAAGCATCTGGCTGTGCAGGCCGGTACCATAGCTGAAGGTATTTTTTTCATTGGGTTTGTAGTTCACACCCAGCCTGGGCTCAAGTGACCTGCTTATGTTGCTTTCAAGCTGAAGAAGCTGTGCATGCAATCCGGCATGGAATGTCAGTTTATCTGAAACATTGAACCTTCCCTGTATGTAAGGCTGAGTGAGATAAGCAAAACCCTTGTGATCCAGCCTGTTGTTATATGACTCGTAAGCCTCATTGAAGATGGAGTCAAGCATATCGAACTGGTAGATATCAAAAATCAATCCTGTCCTGAGTGTAAGTTTCCTGTTCATTTTCCTGTTCCAGAACAGATTGGCTGAATACTTATTCTGATTGCTGTGATAGGCATTGTGAGAATACCTCATGGAATCGACTACAAACTTGTTGTCTTCGATATGACGAAAGACCTTATCAAGATGGTTGTCCTGATGCTCCCTCGATGCAGCAAGGGTCAGCTTCATGAATGAACGTGTTCCCAGTGTTCTGCTATAGCTTAAACCTGTAACGCCCATGGCGGTCCTGAAGTGCTCATCCATGCCCTCGGTGCCATAGATTTTATCCCCTTTAGGTTCGACCTGTTTACTTGCCAGGATCTCGGTGTAACCCATGCCACCCATGCCAAAAAGCGATAGGTTGCCTGAATTCCCGGTGGGAAGATTCAGTTTAAAGTTCAGGTCCTGGTACCTTATTACATCCGCTTCA
Organism: uncultured Bacteroides sp.; assembly: GCA_964424935.1. GTDB lineage: Bacteria > Bacteroidota > Bacteroidia > Bacteroidales. The sequence goes on along the minus strand of CAYRLP010000373.1, from coordinate 923 downwards.
ATGTAGATCAATTTCTTCATCAGGTAGAGATTATTATAACGGTATGCCACCAGGTAGGAGGACCTCCCCTCCTTTCGTATGGGACCTTCTGCCATCAATTCGGCCCCCAGGTCGCCAATCTGACCTGAGAATTCATGCTGCTCATTGTTGCCATTTCTCATTCTAATATCAAACACACCGGCATTGCTGTTCCCGTACTCTGCAGGAAAAGCTCCGGTCATAAAATCCGAGGACGCCAGGACCTTGTTGTTCAATATGGTCACCGGTCCCCCGGTAGATCCCGTTACACCGAAATGATTGGGACCCGGAATATTGACCCCTTCACACCGCCACAACACCCCCAACGGAGAATTGCCCCTGATAATCAGGTCATTGTTGGAATCATCATTCCCCTGGACACCTGCATAATTGGAGGCCATTCGGGCAGGGTCGCCCCGGCTGCCGGCAAACCGGTTCGACTCCTCCACCGAGAAGGTCCTGGCACTTACAAATGCCATCTTATTCATCGCCTCACCCTTTTTCCCCGAGGCCCGGATACTTACCTCATTGATTTCCACGGGCGATTCTTCCATCTCAACAGGCAGGATAACCTCTTTTCCAGCATTCACAATCACATCGGGTACCACAACCTGGCTGTACCCGACAAATGAGGCAACCACCGTATACCTTCCCACGGGGATCTGCTCAAACCTGAAGATTCCATCTTCATCTGTAATGGTCGCCTTAACAAGGATGGAGTCATCATAAATCGCAACGGTAGCGGCAAACTGGGGAATTTTTGTGTCCGAGTCCAGCACCGTACCCCTGATGGTCTGTGTAATATCCTGTGCCCTTACCGATACGAGCGCCCCTGCCAGAAGGAGGGTGATAACTGAGGTGAATTTCGCTTTCAACATGGTATTAGGTTTTAAGGTTAAGCAAAT
>CAYRLP010000372.1:0-3827 GCA_964424935.1 uncultured Bacteroides sp. | reverse complement strand
GACCAGGCGTCATTGCATGCAGCTGGAAAACTGCAACTACGACTTTTTTGAGCTGACCACACTTAATATGGTCCGGCAGGGAGTGCTGGGTGAAATCATGCATGCCGAAGGGGCCTACATCCATGACCTGAGAGCATCCATGTTCAACGAAGAGGACGGATACTGGAACATGTGGCGGCTGAGGCACAACGAGACCCGGAATGCCAACCTCTATCCCACCCATGGCCTCGGTCCCATCTGCCATACTATGAACATTCACCGGGGAGATAAAATGGACTACCTGGTCACGGTGGCCACAGCTCAGGTGGGTATGACCGAGTATGCAAAAAGCAAATTCGGAGTGGATTCGGATTATGCAAAAAGGGATTACAAGCGGGGAGATATGAACACGACCCTTGTCCGAACAGCCAAAGGCAAAACCATCCTGATCCAGCACGATGTGACCAGTCCACGTCCATACAGCCGGATCCACCTGCTCAGCGGAACAAAAGGATTTGTCCAGAAATACCCTGTACAGGGGATCGCACTGGAGCCGGATGCACACCAGTTCCTGGATGTTGAAGAAATGGGAGAACTGCTGGAGCGTTATGAGCATCCCATCACCAAAGAAGTGGGGGAACTGGCCCGAAAAGTTGGTGGACACGGAGGAATGGATTTCACCATGGATTACCGGCTGATCCACTGTCTCCGCAACGGGCTTCCCCTGGATGAGGATGTCTACGACGCCGCCGAATGGTCCTCCATCATTGAATTATCCGAAAAGTCCATAGAAAATCAGGGCATGCCCGTGAAGGTTCCAGATTTCACCCGGGGCGCATGGAACAAGGTGAACGAGGTCACCTATTACTGATGCACCTGTAAGCCACTGAAAGGGAAATTCCTGAACCTGCCTGGCATCAGCAGGGATATGGTTTATCCATTCATACTACCATTCATCCTCCATATTTGTAGCATCGTCATACTTCTTTTTATAAGAAGCTGCTCGGTTCCTACATTAATTTCCGGATAATACCGGAACCGATGAAAAAGTTAAGCACTTTGATCCTTTTTATGCTACCACTGGGACTGGCAGCTCAAACGAATATCTCCGGATACGTCCAGGACCAGAAAGGGAATTCGGTAGAATTTGCCAATGTGTATCTGGAAGGCTCCTATGACGGAACCATAACGGACTCAAACGGTGCATTCCATCTTTCCACCACGCTCAAGGGGAAACAGGTACTGGTAACCAGTTGTATCGGATTTGAAGCGGGACATGCAGTAGTGGACCTTGACACTGTCCGGGCTCCTCTGAAAATCGTATTGCGTGAATCGGTCAGCGAGCTGAACGAGGTGGTGATCACGGCTGGTGTTTTCAGTGCCAGCGATGAAAAGAAATCGGCCACTCTCAGTTCCTATGATATCGCCAGCACCCCCAGTGCTGTGGGAGATATCTACGGGGCCTATGCCACCATGCCCGGATCACAGAAAGTGGGGGAAGACGGGAAGCTCTTTGTCAGGGGCGGTGAAGGCTATGAAACACTTACCTATATGGATGGGATGCTGGTCCAGTCGCCCTATTTCTCAAGCATGCCAGAGGTGCCCACCAGAGGTCGTTTCTCCCCGCTTCTATTCTCGGAGACCCTGTTCAGTACCGGCGGGTACTCGGCAGAATACGGGCACGCCCTCTCCTCCATTGTAGATCTCACCACCAACGGTCTTGAACCCGAGGATAAGGCCAGTGTGGCCCTGATGAGTGTGGGCGCCAATGCCTCCTGGGCAAAGCGATGGGAGAAGAGTTCCCTGGCAGTTACCGGACTGTATGCCAACAATACACTCACGAACAGGCTGTTCAAACAGAATGTGGACTGGACCAGGAATCCGGTTCTGGGAGACGGGATGGTCATGTTCAGGCAACAGGTGGGGGAGCAGGGTCTGCTGAAATCCTTCTGCTCCTTTAATGCCATGAACTCGCGTATGAACTATGACAATTTCGAAGCCGGTACCGTGGATGACCTGCAGCTGTCCAACCTCAACCTCTATGCCAACAGCAGTTATACAGACCAGCTGGCGGAAAAGTGGCTTATCCAGACAGGTATGGCTTACAGCCGTGATCATGAAAAAATTACATATGCCGGTATGCCGGTCTCCACAAATAATACAGGGGCCTCGTTCAAGCTGAAACTGACACACCTGACTTCCGAAAACCTGAAGACCTCTTTCGGTGGGGATGTGAACAGGGGCTGGTACCGTCAGACCGTAACAACAGACAGTATATTCCTTTTTGAGCTGGACGATCTGGCACCATCCCTGTTTCTTGAGACCGAATGGACGATCTCTAAAAAACTGGCGCTTCGTGCCGGGATCCGTGCCGAATATTCCACACTCCTCCGGGAACCCGGATGGTTACCACGCCTTTCGGCAGCATACAAAACAGGGACCTACAGCCAGTTCTCCCTGGCCTGGGGAAAGTACCGGCAGAAACCCGAAAATGAATACCTTCAATTTGCCCCGGGGCTCACCTATGAACGCGCCGATCATTACATCCTGAACTTCCAGTACCGGAAACATCAAAGAACCTTCAGGATGGAAGGGTATGTAAAGCAATATGATAAGCTTGTTAAGTATGCCTATCCATACAGTCCTTACGCTTCAGATTACAACAACCGAGGGTACGGTTCTGCCCGGGGTATCGATCTGTTCTGGCGGGACAGCGAGAGCCTTCGTGGCTCCGATTACTGGATCTCTTACAGCTTCCTGAACACCACCAGAAATTACCGGGATTACCCGGAAAGCGTGGTTCCGTCGTTTGCATCGGCCCATAACCTCTCGTTGGTTTACAAGCGCTTTTTCACACGCCTGAATACCCTGGCGGGGATTACCTACTCCTTTGCCAGCGGAAGGCCTTACAATGATCTGAATTCGCCCGGTTTTATGGATGGGCGTACCAGACCTTATCATGATGTTAGCCTGAATCTGACCTACCTGACCACCCTCTTTCAAAGGGATTGCATCCTCCATTTGAACATCACCAACCTGCTGGGATTTAAGAATATTTATGGCTACCACTTTTCCTCAACCCCTGATGAAAGCGGTAGGTATCCCTCACAGGCCATCGTACCTGCTATGGGCACCATGGCTGTATTCATGATCATGGTCTCACTTTAAACACAAATACTATGAAAAACTTACTGATGATCCTGACCATCACCCTGTGTGCCATCAACGGAAGAGCACAGGAAGACCGTTACACAACGGCCATGAAGAGTGCCGTCGACATGCTGGAACAGGCTTCTGAACCTGCCGAATTTGCAGAGAGTGCCAACCGGTTTGAGCGCATTGCTGCCGCGGAGAAGGAGAGGTGGTTGCCCTGCTATTACGCATCCTACGCCCTTGTGGTAATGAGTTTTGATGAACCTGACGGGGGGCGGAAAGACCAGATACTCGACCGGGCCCAGGATTTGCTCGACAAGGCGCTGGAACTGGAACCCGGAGAATCGGAGCTCCAGGTACTGCAGGCATTTATCTACAATTCCAGGATCATGGTCGATCCCGTGGGAAGGGGTGTGACATACATCGAAAAGGTATTCGTCTCGCTGGAGACCGCCAAGAAGCTGAATCCGGAGAACCCGCGGATCTATTTTCTGGAAGGGGTCAATAAGCTGAACCTGCCCGCTTCCATGGGAGGAGGTGCAGAAGTGGCCCGACCAATCCTGGAAGAAGCCCTGGTCAAATTCGAGGGTTTCAGTTCCGGGAATCCCCTGTGGCCGGGATGGGGTGAGGATGCCACCCGCACCGAACTGGAAAAGCTGCAATAAATCCGTATCAAATAAGTATCTTGTGTGATC
>CAYRLP010000371.1:0-3829 GCA_964424935.1 uncultured Bacteroides sp. | reverse complement strand
CATGGTCAGCCAGAACCAGGTACCTACAGCCAGCTGGATCAGGGTCATCCACCCGAAGATTTTCAGGTTCCGTTTGATCTGAACCTGTTTCTCATCTTCCTTCATCTTGGAGTACCGGTAGGCAATGGCCCTGCCCAGGGCCCCGATGGCCAGTGCTGCCAGCACAAAGTGCAGGTACCTGGGCCAGAGCGTGGGTTCTCCCAGGTTCAGGTTCCACCCTCCGGGATCATTAAAATAGAGGTCCCATCGCTCCGGGCGTATGGAAAGGATGTTATTGTTTACGAGCAAGAATGCTATATAGAGCAGGGAGAGTGATGTGAATATCAGGGCTGCTTTGGACAGCCCGGGCGTCTTATCCTGTCGCTTCACAAAAATATAAGCCCCGTAATAGGCCAGGATCAGAATGGGGATGACCAGGATCCACGGGACCGCAAGCATCACGGAACTGGAGTAAAACAGATGTCCGTACAGGACCTGGACAAAAAGCAGTGGTGGCACTCCGAAATTCACCGTCAGTGCCACAAGGGTTGGTATACTGCCTGCAGCATGTTTCTCCAGTTTTCCGGTGATCAGATCCCAGGTGGTGAGCAGACTTCCCCCAAGCAAGAAGTTCATCAGGATCATGTGGATGAAGAACGTGACTATCAGCAGCACCTCAAACCATACCCAGTGGACCGGTATGGTATCGGCCGTTGGAATAATTGATTCGTACATGATTCAGAATTAGGGTTTATCTAATATAAGAAAAATGAAATGAATGCCAGCTTTAGCTGATTCAGATCAATCGGACAGATCATCCTGCTCCTCCGTATCCAGGGGCCTGAATACGGAAGAATCGGACAGTTCTTTCATCCGTTTTATTCCTATGATGTAAAGGACGATCACGTAAGGGATGAATAAAAGCAGCAGCCATCCGATCTCCACCATCAGGATAAAATCATAGATTCCGTGCAGAAGGATGGGCACCAGGAGGGCCCGCAGCAGGTAACTACCCCTCAGCTCCGTGTACATGTGGGCGATCCCCAGGTAATACCCCATGGTGATCCCGAATATGGCATGCGCCGGGATCGCAGTAATGGCGCGTGTAACGGCGGTTTGTATTCCCCCATCCATGACATACAGGACGTTTTCCACCCCTGCGAAGCCAAGCGAGACAAAGACGGCATAAACGATCCCGTCGAATTTCTCATTGAAACTGGGACTTTTCCAGATCAGGAGGTAAAGGGCCAGGAACTTGAATAGCTCTTCGGTGGTTCCGGCCACCACGAAGGCATGGTAGGCGGCTTCCATAACTTTTCCTGCAGGGGGCATCCGGCTCATGAGCCAGCGCTCCACAAACAGGATGGGAATCACCACTACGACTCCGAGCAAAAGTGCTTTGATCAGAAGTCCCAGGGGTTCCTTTTCATATTTATCCCGGAAATAGATATAAAAAAGAATGATCAGGACTGGACCCAGGGAGGCCAGGAGCACAGCCATGTCTACCAGCCGAAGGGTGAGGGAAACAGCGGGCCTCCAAAGGGAGGTGTATAATACCCCTGTCCGTTCCGTATATGCACGGAGGCTCCGATGGAGATATTCTCCCCGATCATGTAAGTGGCTCCCAGGGAATAATTGTCCATGGGATACGGGGTGAAGGGAGTCACGGGAGCGGACAGAAGCTGCTTGTACCCTGTTCCATGCAGGACCAGGCGGTCATTCATCCGGTACGAGCCCGCCACAAAAAGAGCCAGGCTGGAAAAGGAAGCGGGCCACGGATCTTCTCCCGGCCATATCGTATTGATACTCTGGTACCGGGAAGCGACCAGGCCTCCATGCAGTGACCAGCGGTCATTCAGCATAAAGGTGTAACTGGGTGCTGTATAAAACATCATGCCGGACCCGTAGCCCTTCAAATAGGAGAAACTGGTTCCGACCGAAAAATCCCAGTGTCCCGGCGTTGCCTTATATCCGGTCACCTGCCTCCCGGCCGGTTCCTCCGTGGCTACCTCTCCGGTCTGCTGTTTTAGTCGTATGGTTTCCTCTTCGGCTGATTGTGCCAGCATGGCGGAGACCGAAAAAAAGAGGGCTCCTGTCAATAAGAATAACCGTATAACGATCTTATGGATCATGCAACAAATATAATAAACTATGCTTACTTCATACCTATCCCTGGCCTGCGTTTCAGTCAGCATGATGTGATTGGGGTACGGTCAGAAATGGAAATTAACTGAAACGATCCCCAGGGGACCCAGGCCCACATTTGTTCCTTTGGTCACATAGGTGCTGGTATCGCCGTAATCCGTTCTTTCCTCAGTGGTTTTGAAGAATGCAATATCCATATAGGTTTCCGTACTGATGGAAATGGATTTGTTGAGATAGAAGGTAATGCCCAGGATCGGTCTGATCCCCAGAGCCAGTGACCCGTAGTTGCTCGTCCTGTTATTCAACGGATCTTCATATATATCCTCCACAAGACTATGAGAGAAGGTGGTTATGACATCCCCTCCATAATGCAGGCGGATTCGGTTATACCAATGGTGAAGCTCATACCCGATCCTTGGGGAAAGCTCATACCCGGAATAGTTATACTGGTAGCTTTGGTAATCTGTTCCGCTTTTATGGAAATTCATCATGATTCCGGTTCTGAATGCCCCTTTCTCCCCGATTCTCTTATAACCAATGCCCAGATCTCCAATCGCATTCAGTTCGAAAACGTTGAAATAACCTAGGTTTAATTCATTTTTGTTCGATTTATAATCTGGTAGATCCTGCCCGAGGCATGGCATGAGCGTCGCAAGTGCTGCGACCAGCATTAGAATTTTTTTCATGATTTTTTTGGGTTTTTTTGTTGGTTTTGTTGGTCCATACGGAATTCCAATCAAAACCCGTGCCCAACTCAAAACCCCTGCCTAGGTCTCCTCCTCCACAAACTTTCCAAGGCGCTTGTAGTTCTCGTATAGCCCTTGATAGATCCGTACCCTGGCCGGATCGGGCTTATATTCAGTTTCAAATCCGCCTCCCATGGCCTTCTGGGCCTCCGGGATCGAGGCATGCACGCCGGCCACTACCGAAGCAGCCATGGCTGATCCCAGGGCCACTGCCTGCTCGGAGCGGGCCACCAGGATGGGTTTGTTAAGCACATCGGCAACGATCTGCATGACCAGGGGAGATTTCTTGGCCACGCCCCCCAGGGCAATCACCCCGTCGATACGTACCCCTTCCTCCACAAACCGGTCCACAATCATCCTCGCACCGTATGCGGTGGCTTCGACCAGGGCCCTGAATATCATGGGAGCATCTGTACCCAGGGTCAGCCCCATCAGTGCCCCTTTCAGGTTCTGGTTGGCGTCGGGGGTCCTGCGGCCGTTCATCCAGTCGAGGGCCAGGACGGTGCTTTCCCCCGGATCTATGGCTTCAGCCGCCCTGCTCAGTTCGGTGATCATCTTTTTTTCCGACTCCTCCCTGATCTTCAACTGAAGCTTCTTATCGATCCCGTCCAGACGGGTTACCACTTCCTCGACGGGCCACATAAGGAGGTCTTTGAACCATGCGTAGATGTCCCCGAAGGCCGACTGTCCGGCTTCCAGTCCTACCATCCCGGGGACAATGGATCCATCCACCTGTCCGCAGATGCCTTCCACCAGGTTTTCACCCAACTCTTCCGGGGGAGCAATAATCATATCGCAGGTGGAGGTGCCCATCACCTTACTCAGATAGTATGGTTTGATCTCGGCGCCCAGGGCGCCCAGATGAGCATCGAAGGCGCCTGCTCCGACCGCCACCGTCTGAGGCAATCCCAGCTTCTGCGCCCACTCTCCGCTCAGAGTGCCCACTTTCACCTCACAAC
>CAYRLP010000370.1:0-3830 GCA_964424935.1 uncultured Bacteroides sp. | reverse complement strand
GGGTAGGCGTACCGGGACATTATTTCAAAGTCCTGGTGGATCTCTCTCCACCGGATCACGAAATGATCGCCTTCCTCCTGCCCAACGAAAGTTCCTCCGGCGAACTTATGCAATTTGCCATCTCAGTGGATTCACTGGAGCAATACAGCGGATATGATTTTTTCTCATCGGCCCCCGACCAGGAGGTTATTGAATGGCTGGAAGGGCATGTTAACCCGGGCCACTGGTAGCAAAACCGTTCCATGAGCGAATTCTCCTATACGGCTTTTTATGATCTGGACCATACTATCCTGGCCGGGAACAGTGCGACCCACCTTGTCAATGAAGCCCGCAGGCGCGGTGTTATGACCGAACCCCAGTACCGTCATGCCGTATGGCTTTCCATTCTTTATAAGCTGAACCTGGGCAATCCCACGAAAATGATAAACCGGATGCTCTCCTGGCTGAATGGGCTTCAGGAAGCTTCCATCATGGAACTCAGCCAGGAAATATTTGACCAGGCCATCAAGGAGACCATTCGGCCCGAGATCCTGGAAACCATCACGGAACACCGTTCCAGAAACGGAGCGGTGGTCCTGCTTTCCTCGGCCACAAATCCGATTTGCATCCCGGTTAGCCTGTATATGAATCTGGATGACATGATCTGCACCATGCTGGAATCCAAACAGGGCATCCTGACCGGGCGAACAGATGGCAAACTGGTGTATGGCCCGGAAAAACGGGACAGAATGTTTGCATATTGCAGACAACAGGGGACAGATCCGGAAAAAGCCTGGTATTACGGGGATTCGCACACCGACAGGTATGTGATGGAGGCGGTTGGGAATCCGGTGGCTGTTTCCCCGGATAAACGGCTGCTGAAAATTGCCAGAAGACGAAACTGGCCCATAATGATCTATCGATAAGGAAACAAATAATAGGCTGAAATCTAATGAGATGAACAATTCCGGACCTAAGCGGTTCATTACATAGTCCATTTGGACTTACGGTCGAACGAAACCAAAAATCTTATAAGGGCATGAATAAGTCATCTAACTCAAAATCAGGCAATTCTTTTTATCACCCCCAGCCATCAGTGGTGAAAAATGCACGGGTAAAGAACTACGACAAACTCTATCAGGAATCCATTACCGACCGGGAAGGATTCTGGGCCAGGGAAGCGGAGGAGCTTCAATGGTTCAAGAAATGGGACCGGGTGCTGGATGACAGCAAGAAGCCCTTTTTCAAATGGTTTAGCGGGGGTAAAATCAACGTGGTTGCCAATGCCATAGACCGTCACATGAGGTCTGAAACGAAAAACAAACTTGCACTTATCTGGGAAGGAGAGCCGGGAGATGTGAAAACCTACTCTTACTTTGCCCTGAACCGGGAGGTGTCAAAATTCGCCAATGTGCTCAAGGCCATGGGTGCAAAGAAGGGGGATATCGTTACCATCTACATGCCCCAGATCCCCGAGATCATTATTGCCATGCTGGCCTGCGCCAAAATCGGAGCCGTACACAGCGTAGTCTACGGAGGGTTCAGCGTGGAGGCCCTGGCCGAGCGGATCGCTGATGCGCAAAGCAAAATACTGATCACCGCCGATGGCGGATACAGAAGAGGCAAACCCACCCAGCTTAAGGCCATCGCAGACGAAGCCATGCGCCGGTCCCCCACCATTGATGTCTGCATAACCGTAAAGCGTACAGGAGAAGAATGTTACATGGAGAATGACCGCGACTTCTGGTGGCACGAATTAATGGGGATGCCCATTGCCTCAGCCAAATGCGATACGGAACAGACCGATGCGGAAGATCCCCTGTTTATTCTCTATACCAGTGGGACCACCGGAAAACCCAAAGGACTGGTACATACTCACGGAGGGTATTCAGTTTATGCTACAAGTACATTTAAATATGTTTTTGATATTCAACCCGTTGACCGCTGGTGGTGTGCGGCGGATCCGGGATGGATTACCGGTCACTCCTACATTGTTTACGGACCCTTAATTAACGGGGCAACCACATTGCTTTACGAAGGCGCCCCTAATCATCCCTATCCGAATCGGTGGTGGCAGATGGTTGAAAAATACGGAATCAATATATTCTACACCAGTCCCACTGCCATACGGGGTTTAATGCGGTACGGCGCTTCCTGGGCCGATAAACATGACCTGAGTTCCCTGAGGCTCCTCGGATCGGTTGGGGAACCCATCAATCCGGAAGCATGGCTCTGGTATTACGAGGTGATAGGGAAAGAGAAATGTCCCATCATGGATACCTGGTGGCAGACAGAAACGGGAGGATTCATGATCACACCCATGCCCATCACCCCGCTTAAACCCGGATCAGCAACCAGGCCATTTTTCGGAAACGAAGTCTCCGTAGTGGATGAATCGGGTGCTGAAGTGGGCTCCGATACCGAGGGGAACCTGGTTATTAAGAATCCATGGCCCGGAATGGCACGTACCATCCTGGGAGATCCGGACCGTTTCATTGAAAAATACTGGAAGCTTTATAAGAAGCAGGGCTGGTACCTGACCGGTGATTCAGCAAAAATCGATCAGGACGGCTATGTATGGATCATAGGCAGAAATGATGATGTGTTGAAGGTGAGCGGATACCGCCTTGGTTCTGCCGAGATTGAAAGTGCCCTGGTCGCCCATGAGTCGGTTACCGAGTCAGCCGCCATCGGACTGCCAGATCAATTAAAAGGCAATATCATTCATGCCACGGTGATCCTCAAGCAGGGCTTTTCCCCTTCGGAAGAACTGGCTGAAGAATTGAAACAGCACGTGGCCGATGAGATCGGTCCCATCGCCAAACCGGCTTTCGTCGTGTTTGCCGATTCCCTTCCCAAAACCAGGAGCGGGAAGATCATGAGACGGGTGTTGAAAGCCAGAGCACTTGGCCAGGAGGAAGGGGACCTGACCACGCTGGAAGAATAGTCCGGTTTAAATTCGTTTATTTCTTGAGAAGTTTTGCTTGAATTATATAACTTAGGGCTCCTCATAAGTTATTTTTCAAGATGAATATTATTGAACTATCCGGTGTTACCAAAACATTTGGATCAGTGGTAGCCGTAAATGACCTTTCTCTTGAAGTCCCGAAGGGAAGCATCTACGGTTTTATTGGTCCCAACGGTTCAGGTAAAACCACTACTATCCGCATGATCATGAAGATCATGTACCCTGACAGAGGTACCCTGCTGGTCGAGGGCCAGGAAACCAAATTCGAACGTCTGAAGAACGTGGGGTACCTACCCGAGGACCGCGGACTTTATAAAAAAATGAAAATCAGAGAGCTGCTCCAGTTTCACGGAGAGCTCAACGACGGAACCGATCTTCCCCGCCGGATCGATCAGTGGCTGGAGCGACTGGAGCTGAGAGCCTACAAGGAAAAAAAGGTGGAAACCTTAAGCAAGGGTATGAGGCAGAAGCTGCAGTTTATTGCCACCATTCTGCATCAACCCGAGCTGATCATCCTGGACGAACCCTTCACTGGCCTTGATCCTGTCAATGCAGATATGATGAAGGACATCATCCTCGAACTTCAGCATAAGGGAGCCACTATTATTTTCAGTACCCACGACATGGCCATGGCAGAGCGGATGTGCGACTACATCTTTATGATCCACAAAGGGAAAAAAGTGCTGGACGGTACCCTGGAAAAAATCCAGGACACCTACGGAAACGACACCCTGCGGATCCAGTCTGAAAATGGCGCCAATGCACTGAGCGGGCTGCAGGGGATTGAGCACATGAATAATTTCGGGAAGGTGCAGGAGATCCGTCTGGAAACCGGAACAGATCCCCAGAAACTCCTGGCCGAACTGTTGAAGCGGACCCGTAT
>CAYRLP010000369.1:0-3867 GCA_964424935.1 uncultured Bacteroides sp. | reverse complement strand
CAGTAAGGGACAAGGACTGGGAGGTGGAGCTGGATATTGACAATGAGTACATCATGTCTCCGAAGGATCTGAAAACCATTCATTTCCTGAATAAGATACTGGATGCGGGTGTTTCTGTTTTGAAAATTGAAGGCAGGGCCCGGTCGGCCGAATACGTGAAAACAGTGGCTTCCTGTTACAATGAGGCCATACACGCCTATGTGGATGGAACCTTTTCCAGGGAAAAAATCGAGGCATGGGATGCCAGGCTAGCCACGGTATTCAACCGGGGATTCTGGGATGGGTACTACCTGGGTCAGCGACTGGGCGAATGGAGTGAAACCCATGGATCCAAAGCGACACTTCGAAAGATTTACTCGGGGAAGGTAACGAATTATTTTGACCGGATCGGAGTGGTAGAGATCCTAGTAGAAACGGGTGAACTGCAGGTGGGGGACTCCATCCTGTTGACGGGTCCCACCACCGGGGTTGTAGAAGCCATCATAAAGGAGCTTAGGGTAGATGAAACGGACTGTAAAACTGCCAGGAAAGGGGAACGGTGCTCGTTTCCGGTAGAACAACTGATACGGCGCTCGGATAAAGTCTATAAACTGGTGACCAGGTTCTAATCGGCTGTTTTTTTCAGGATGATCCGGATGATGGTGGAATCATTAGGATCGGAGGAAAACACATAGATTTTACCGTTATGGTAAGTTTCGATGATCCGTTTGGACAGGGACAAACCCAGGCCCCATCCACGCTTCTTGGTGGTATAACCTGGCTTGAATACCGTCCGGAACCTGGATTTGGCAATCCCCTTTCCCGAATCTTCGATATCCACGATCACACTGTTTTCGATATCCGCAGCATGCAGGATGACCCGGCCCTTCCCCTCCACTGCATCCGTCGCGTTCTTAAGCAAGTTCTCGATAACCCATTCGAACAGCGTATCATTGAGTCTGACGAAAATAGGTTTTTGGGGTAGATCCAGCAGGTATTCAATGGTTTTTGGTCCCCTGTTTTTAATATAATCCAGGCTCTCTTTCAGAATTTCCGTAAGATTGGTCTCTTTCAAAGCAGGCTGGGAACCAATTTTGGAGAAGCGGTCCGTGATCTTTTCCAGCCTGGAGGTGTCCTTCTTCATATCAAGGATCATGGAGGGCTCCAGATTGGTATTTTCCAGAAGCTCCATCCAGGCTATCAGTGAAGAAGTGGGAGTGCCCAGCTGGTGTGCGGTTTCTTTGGACAACCCGGTCCACACCTCATTCTGCTCGGCTATTCTGGAAACACTGAATGCGATATAGGAAACCAGTATAAACAGGATGATGACCCCCAGCTGTACATAGGGAAAGAAAATCAGCTTTCGGAGCAGGATGGAATCCCGGTAATACAGGAGCTGATAGTTATCCGGACCCAGCTGTATCACCAGGGAGTCGTTTTCTTCCCGGGCATGCTGCAGCTGTTTGTACAGGTATCTGGGATTTTCAGCCTTTAAGGTATCCAGATTATTGTACCGGATGATTTCACCTGCCGCATCAGTCAGAATCACCGGGATATGGGTATTGTTTTCTATAACGGAGAAGGGGAAGGCCAGTTCCGTTTCCAGGTCCGCACTGCTTACGATGCGGACGGCTTCGGCCCATATCTCCATCTTCTGTCTTTCCGTGGTTTCAATTTGCTTTACCAGCCGGTTGGTGTACGTGAGCGAACCCACCCCAATCAGCACAGCAGAAAGAAGAAGAATCTGTTTCCAACGCTGTTTTTTGCTGTAGATGTCCAACGTAGCGCTGTTTTAATGCTTATTCATCTATAATGAACTTAGCAGCGGGCTTATTTTGAACCGTATCTTCTTCCGGAGTTCGTCTTCGCCAGCGTCTCTTCTTTGGTTCCTGATCCGTCACCCGGCTGCTGTCCGGTTCATCTGAAAACTCAAATTTAAAGGATTCCTTCCTTTTTTCCACAGAATCCGTCGGCTCTGCGATTGTTTCATCATGTTTAAAAAGACCAAGTTCCTGGTTCAGGATCTGCTTAAGTTCTGTTTTTTCCTGGTTCAGATCGTTTCGGATCTTTTCTGCTGTCTTCTCACGGTCCATCTCAACCTGAGCACCTGAACCATCATTAGTGATCTTGAGAAACAGTACCCTGGTATCGGAATCATCGGAAGCCATTGTGAATTCATTGTCTCTTGCCCCTCTGGATTTGTTATACAGCAACTCCGATAATTTAAGCCTGAGCCGGTAATCATAGTGGTTATTGAATTCGTGAATCCCGGACGCCGACATATTTAGAGCATTGGTATGTATCTCCATGGAGGGAATGATCACCTGACTATCCTTGATCAGGATGTTGTTTTCAAGGGTCTCGAACTGGATGTTCTGAAGCTCTTCCACTTCAATAAACCTAGAGAGGGCGAGAAGCGGATCATAACTGTTCAACTCGCCGTTATTAATGCTTACGCTGTTTTCACTGAGAATGGACTCCTTGTGAATGGTAAAGGTGGAGTCGAAAGAGGCTGAGAAGGTACAATTGCCCGAAATGGAACCCTTTAAGTGCTTGTCGGTGATCTGATCCTGACCGAAATTATTAAAAGAGTAAAATAGTGTCTGAATATCCAGGTTGTATAAGGACGATTGAACATTTACATAAATATCACCCAGGTGGTCCTGAGCCACCCCGTAATCTCCGGTCAGGGTTCCGTTCATGGTCTGCATGGTCAGTGAGTCCACCCGCAGTACCGGTGAATCATAAGTAGCTACCCCCCGGACATGGCTGGCTTCGAACCGGTGCATGACGAACTCATTGATCACAAAGTCCAGCTTCAGGTTGAGCCGGTCCGGAAACAGAACGGTGCCGTCCCGATGCTTCTCGGTCCTGGTGAAGCTATCCATGGCTTCCTGCAGGTCCAGTTGATTGGTTTGAAAGGTGGCGGAGGCTACAAGGGGTTCCTCTTCTTTCAGCAAATATGAAATAAGGTTGAGGCCCGATCCGGCAAGCCTGAAATCACTGTTGCCAAAGGTGCCGGACAGCGAGGGTTCCCAGAAGTCATTTTCCACATGGATGGTGCCGTTCAGATGGGTGAATGGCGTATCACCCTTATGAATCCGAAACTCCACATCTTCCAGGGAAAGTCCCCCGGTAAAATCAAATGCAAGGAATTTCTGACCTTTGGGTTTAAGCCTGTCATAGGAACCGGAAAGGGTCACATCGCTGAAGATGGTACCTCCGGCCATGTCCAGAGGAATTTGATCGTACCACCGGAGCCACTGTTCCGGATGGATATCTCCCTTTAACTTGAATGAAAAGTCAGGGTCATAAAAGTTATGGATCCGGCCGTTCACCGAGAGGTGATCGGTTCCGATGACCGCATTGAATCGGTCAATTACCAGGGAGGCGGTCACCGGATTGAATTCCCCGCCGTTGGAATAAGAGCCTTTCAGGTTCAGATTTTTCAAAGAAAACGGGAGTTTGTTCCAGGACAGGTTGGCATTTGATGTTTCAAAATCAGCTTCTATTTTCGGTGCCAGGGTGGAACTTACCATTCCGGTGATACGGGTATACAGCTGAAGGATCCCGTTCCCCCTGATCCCTTCCAGCGGGCTGCTGATCTCGCTGGGGAACAGGTCGAGGACCTCATGCAATTCGAGATTTCTAGCCGAGGCAAAGAGGTCGATCCCCACTCCTTCTCCGGGGTGAAGAACGAAATTGCCATCCACATCCGCCAGGATACGATCCAGTTGAAGCTGTCCCGATTTGATGGTGTAAAGGGAGTCACGGACATCCAGGTTCAATTCCGCTTCGATTTCCCTGTCAGATGTATACAGGATCCCTTTATTGGATATTTCCCCGAGCCAGCCGGTTAAGCTGCCCTTCAATTGCGTATTCCGTTTG
>CAYRLP010000368.1:0-3880 GCA_964424935.1 uncultured Bacteroides sp. | reverse complement strand
GTATAGGGTTCTTCATGGTAGATTTCCTCACCCCAACGGTTTAATACCATCAATGCGGAATGTTCGTAATTCTCGATCCCTTCGACGATGAAATAATCGTTCAGGCCATCTCCGTTGGGTGTGATCACGGTGGGGACGACCAGGTTGATCACCTGGATGGACACCAGATCGACCGACTCCGGACACACCCCGTTGCTGACATGCCAGCCAAATATATTTTCACCAGGGGCCAGCTGCGTTACTCTTGTTCCCGGATCCTGGGGATTATCCAGTTCTCCTGTTCCCTGTTCCAGGCTCCATAACCCGGTCTCTCCCGTTCCCAGGAGGGCGGACATCTGCGTTTCGGTTTGATCGATCAGAAGCTGGTCCGGCCCGGCCTCCGCGCTGACTGGCTGAAACACGGTCACCAGCACCTCATCGGTCCCTACACACCCGCTGGCCCCCGTTACCGAAACCGTAAAGGTGGTGGTTGAATCCACCATAGCCACCGGGTCCTGGAGTGTGGAATCATCAAGCAGATGGCCCGGAGACCAGAGATAAGTGCCTGCGGCCTCCACATGCAGCGGGGTTGCATCTCCCAGACAGATCTGCAGGTCGCTGCCGGCATCCACAGCTGGGATCTCGTTGAACGTAAGATCAACCTGTGCTGTTGAAATGCACACCTGTCCAAGGGCGGTGAACTGCACCGTATAGGTGCCATAGGCATCCACATCGATGCTCGCCTGATTGAAAAGGGTCCCGTTATCAAACTGCATCGTTCCGGGACCGCTCACGGCTGACCAGGATCCATCCAGGCCATCGGTGACGGCCAGCAGGATGGTTTCCGGTCCGCAGACCTGTGTATCCGGAGGGAAGGAAATGACTGGCGCGGATTCAACGGTAATACGGACCACGTTTGATACGGTGGATCCGCACGAGTCGGTGCTCACCAGCACCCTGTAATCGGCAGTCGAATCAGCCACAAAGCTTATGGTGTCGGTGATCTCGTTCGTCAGCTTGCTCCAGGTGTGTGCATCCGGGGGGGATACCTGCCATTCCAGTGTTCCCCAGTAATCCCGGAGCACAAGCTGTACCGGGCCGCTTCCGCAGATCACCTGTTCGGATGCCTGGAGGTTCCCGCCCAATGGAAAACTGCAGCTATCCTGGATCTTTGCCGCGAGGATATTCTCATTTCCTGTGGAAGAAACGATTTGGAGAGAATCTACTATTGATTGAAAGATATTACCTGCCAGGTAAACGGTGCCTGGATTGGTGGCAGATACACCTGTTCCGATGTCCCTTCTTGGCCCTCCCAGAGATGTTATCCAGTTGAAAGAGCCCAGGTTGGTCAGGGATGCCAGGAAAATATCTTCATTTCCAATGGAATATTCCGTGTATGAGTCACCCGTAATCTTTCCGGTGAAATACCCGGTTACATAGAGTCTACGTGCCTGATCGATGGCTATATCTCCGGCCACCTGGTCATTCGCTTCATCGTCCCCCAGGGTGGATACCCAGAGGGTACTCCCATCCGTCTTTGAGAAGGCGCTGATAAACGCATCCGTTCCCCCTGTGTTTGACACCGGATTGTTTAGGTAAGCCGGGAAAATCGCCGGTGCCCCGTAATTCCCGGTAAGATAGATATTCTCGCTGTCCACCACCAGGGAGGCGGATAAGTCATCTCCGGAACTTCCCATTCTCTGGGTCCATAACGGAGATCCGTCAACGGTGGCACAGAAAATAAAAATATCATTGCCACCCAGGGTCCCGGAGGAGAGTGTATCCGCCTGAGCACCCTGAGAATCCTTAAAAGTCAGCAGATTCCCATCCAGATATCCTGCCAGGTAAAGGTTATTATTGTCACAGGTGAAACCGGTGGAGTATACATCTTCGTCGCTTTGCAGGGTCTTGATCCACTGGATGTTTCCCGAATAGGAGAATTTTGCCAGGAATACGCTCTCCAGGCCGGTAGTATCAACCACCTGGAGGCCCCCAAGATCAAATCCGTATTTAAACACACCTGTTAAATAGATCCCGCTGGTACCGCTGCAAACGGCGGTTCCCCATATAAATACCGTACTCGCACCGATGTGGGCCCACTGCAGGACACCGTCCGGATTGTATTTGGCCAGGAATAATTTCACGGCACCGCCGGAGGTCAGAGAGGAAGTGGAATCCGGAGGGGAAGTGCCTGCAAATTCTATACTGTTCGACCTTGTCATTCCGGTCACAAAGATGTTTCCGGCGGAATCCAGAGCAACGGAATTAATTCCATCTTCATTTGCGCCTCCAATTCGGAATGCCCAGATCAGTGCTCCATCCGTACCCAACTTCGCTATATAGCCGTCCTGGCCTCCATAGGTCACTGAAAAATCCGAGGAAAGGGTGGACCCGGCCGGAAAGAGGGCGCCACCTGCTGAGCCCAGGTCCCCGACAATATAGAAGTTATCGCTGCCGGGATCCGCAACCGCATCATTGACAACTTCGGCAGCGCCAGTTTGCCAGGACTTGATCCATGCCCAGTCAGGATCCTGGCCCGACAGAAGCTCAATGCCAGCCAGATTCAGCATCAGGATCAAACCAATTTTGTACACCAATGATTCAGGCACTCTCACTATATGAATGTTAAAAGATTGGCCTTCCTTCCCGATAACAAGCTATGATCACATATCTGCCTGAAAGCCAATCCATACTCATTTATCAATTCATACGCGAAATGTTAAGTTTAGTTACCCTCGTCATTATTAATCTCCGGACCGGAAATCTTCCGGAGTACCTCTAATGGAGATAATTCAAGAAGTAAAGGGGAAAGATGCCTGCCGGGAGCAGCTTAGCGGACTTCTCTCATCGCTTTTCAAACCAGAGGTTCCGGACCCTTCCGTTGGTCACATAGATTCCTTCGATCCGTCCCCGTCTGTCCCGTTTCACCCGGATGGTCCGGAACGGATCGAGGTCCGCCTCCAGATCATCCCAGCGGAGGATGTCGATCTTGAAGTCCCCGTGTCGCGTCTGGTTCCCCATCAGGATGGAATCCCCCTGCACATAGAGGGAATAATGGGTATCCAGTTCGGGGCTGTAATACCTCCCTGCATAGCTTTGCAGCAGGGCAGGATTCAGTTCAGGCGGGGTGAAGGCTTCAAACAGGACGGGATCCTCTTCTTCGATCCAGACCACCATTTTTTCCGGCTGGCCAGGGATGCTACTGAAACCTACCATGACCGCATCCTGAACATCTGTCATCTGGAAGGTGTCTTTCGCGATGGGCAGAAGTTTGCTCTCATTGGATTCGGACCTGAAGTATCTCAGGGTATCCTCTTTAACGTAGATCTTGCGGGCATAGCGGTCCTTATCATTCCAGTAATGACCGGTGTATGCTTCCAGTTCGGAAGCGGACATCGGGATGGAACGGATGGAAGAATCCCTGATGAGCCCGGTCGGGGCCTGCTCCGGTTCGATCCCGAGCAGCAGGTCGGCAATACCGTTCGATTTATTGAGCACATCGGAGGATGAGAAGTTGGTCACCACCACGATGCCCAGTTCCTCCTCCGGGAAAACCTGGACGTAGGAACGGTACCCTCCGATCGATCCTCCGTGCTGAAGCTGTTTATGCGCCTTGTATTCCCCCACATTGATCCCGAAGGCATAATTCAGGGTATCCCCGTTATTCAGGATCCCCCTGGTCTGCATCATCTGGAACGCCTTTGCCCATTCCGGCCGGGGATCGTAATAGTTGCTGAGCCAGATCAACAGATCTTCATCGGTGGAATGAATGTTCCCCGAACCTACATATCCCCAGAATTCCACGGCCCTTGAAAATCCCGATTCCGCGTTCCCGTGATACGAGGTGGCATTGGCCGGGATAACCCGGGCATAATCATCTTCCACATAGGTGTGGGCCATG
>CAYRLP010000367.1:0-3885 GCA_964424935.1 uncultured Bacteroides sp. | reverse complement strand
GAGCAAGGATGTGGCCAAGATCTTCATGGAAGAGAATGAAATACCGACCGGGAGGTTCAGTACCTTCATCGAATACACCATGGCCGAAGGATTTGAGTATATGGAAAGCCTGAAGTCCCCCTACGTGCTGAAAGCGGACGGGCTGGCGGCCGGCAAGGGGGTGCTGATCATTGATGACCTGAAGGAAGCCAGGGAGGAGCTGGAAAACATGCTGAAAGGCAAGTTCGGAGAAGCATCCAAAAAGGTGGTTATCGAAGAGCACCTGAAGGGGATTGAACTATCGGTATTCGTGCTGACGGACGGGAAAGGGTACGTAATGCTTCCCGAAGCCAAGGATTACAAGCGCATCGGGGAAGGCGACACCGGCCTGAACACAGGGGGGATGGGGGCCATATCGCCCGTTCCCTTCGCCGGGGAGGCCTTCCTGAAAAAGGTGGAGGAACGGATCGTTAAACCCACCATCAAGGGGCTACAGGACCGGAGAATCGACTACAAGGGTTTCCTCTTCCTGGGACTGATGAACCGGGAGGGGGATCCCTATATGATCGAGTATAATGTGCGTATGGGCGATCCGGAAGCCGAGGTGGTCCTGCCAAGGATCAAAACCGATCTCGTGGAGTTGATGAAAGCAACTGCAGAAGGGCGACTGTCCGACATGGAGATCGAACTGGACGACCGCACAGTGGCCACCGTGATGCTGGTATCAGGCGGCTATCCGGGCAGTTATGAAAAGGGTAAGGCCATTCAGGGATTCGATGAGGTGGAGGAGAGCATCCTTTTTCATGCCGGGACCAGACTGGACGCCGACAGGGTCCTGACCAGCGGGGGACGGGTCATTGCGGTCAGCTCTTACGGGGCTTCCATGACTGAGGCCCTGGGAACCTCCTATAAGAATGCGGACCGGATCCGGTTTGATGGGAAATATTTCCGCAGTGATATCGGGTTCGATTTATGATCTTCCTCAGGATATTTAAAAACACCAGGACCCTTGGAAATACGGTCCTGATCCTGCTGCTTCTGGGGCTTTTCCTGCCCTCCTTTATCCGGACCCTGAATCCGGCACAACCCCTGGCTCTGCAACCCCAGACCGGGATGCTTTTTTATAACCTGGTCTTCGGGGCCATCCATAAGCTGCCCCTGGTGAGCCATCTGGTAACCCTGCTGATCATGATATTTATGAGTTACCTGCTGATCCGTATCGGGACCAGGGATCAGCTGGTGCAGCAATATTCCCTGATGCCGGCCATTTTCTTTATCCTGTTCACGGCGGCCCTTCCAGAGGCCCGGCCGGTGAGCCCGGCGCTGATCGGCTCCCTGTTCTACCTGCTCTGTTTTTACATGCTGTTTGAGATGCAGGAGCAGCCCCCCAACACCCTTGCTATTTTCCAGGCCTCGCTGATCCTGGTAGTGGGTAGCATGTTCTACCTGAAACTGATCTGGTTTGTCCCCCTGATCTGGCTAATGCTGTATACTATCCGGCCGGTCACGTGGAGGGAACTGTTTTATCCCGTATCCGGATATCTTATTCTGGCTCTGTTTATGATAACCTGGTACTGGGGAATCAAGGACAATCTGAGCCCCCTTATCCAGCTGATCTCCGAAAATATTGCCTTCCAGGGAGGCTTTCAACCATATCACCAGAGCGTTTACTTCCTTTATGGATTTTTCCTGCTCCTGGTGGGCATTTCCAGCCTCTACATGTTTGGCAGGTTCCATACCCTGAAAACAGATTCGCAAAAGATCTTCCAGGTCCTGTTCTATATGTTCCTGGGCGGGATCCTGTTCTTTGTCTTTGTGGCACGCTTCGATCCTTCCACCCTGGTCTATATCGCCTTCCCTATCAGTTTTGTCCTTTCCTTCTATTTTCACAGGAAAAAGAGCCCCTGGATCCATGAGGTGTTCATCTGGATCCTGCTGGGACTTGTAGTCTACGTTCAATTGATGGTATAGTCCGCCTTGGGCAGCCCGCTGCTGGGAATGGGCATCATGCTGTACCCTTCCTGCTTCAGGAACTCAAGGGTGCGCGGCAGGGCGTAGTAGAGGTTATCTGCTGCCTTATTTGAGTCGTGGAAGACTATGATGGAACCAGGCTTTACATTCCGGGTCACGTTCTGCAGGACCCGTTCCCCGCTGAGCCCCGAATTGTAATCGATGCTCAGCACATCCCACATGATAATATCGTACATCTCCAGCACCGCTTTGACCTGTCCGGGAAAGATCCGGCCATAGGGCGGACGGAACAATTTGGAGTCGATCATATCCGATGCCAGCCTGATATCGTCCATATAGCGCCGTACGCTGCTTCTGAAGCCTTTCAGGTGGCTGTAGCTGTGATTCCCCACGGAATGTCCCCCGGTGAGGATCTGGTTGTAGATTTCGGGGTATTTGTCCACGTTGCGTCCAAGGCAGAAGAAGGTGCCCTTTGCTCCGGCTTCCTCCAGCTTTTCCAGCACCCAGGGAGTTACCACAGGCGTGGGACCGTCGTCAAAGGTCAGAAAGACATCCCTGTGATCTCCGTGAAGATCCCAGGTCATCCGGTGGAGGGCCCGGGTAAGTAATGAAGGGGGTCTTACTATCAGCATGGTACTCTTATAACGGAACCTTTTTTAAAATGTTACCTGAAGAGCGTCTCGTACTCCTGTCCGTACATGGTAAGCTCGTCTTCAAGACGCCGGGAGGCTTCGATCTCCCCGTATCCAAGACACATGCTCCGGAGCTGGTTGATGTCCCGGATGGCTGACAGGAAATCGGTACCGGTCTTGGAAAAACGGAACTTATTACTTCTGGAAAGCTGGAGGTAATAATCAAGTTCCGAAATGAGCTGCTTCTCATACTTTTCTACCATTGCGTTGGCTGTGGCGGTGTCCCCGATTCCAAAATATCCCTGGATCATCGGGGTGATACCCGCATTATAAGGGACATTCTCTTCCGGCATACGTTGCATGCAGCGGTCCAGGACTTCTTTTGCCTCGTCCAGTCTGCCTTCATCCGTAAGCGCTCCCGCCAATACGGCAAATGCATAACGATAATGGATGGTCATGCGCAGGTTGTTCTCATCCATATAGATCCCCGGAGTATCTATCCCGCCCCATTCAAACTCATCCATCAGCTTCCTGTACATCTCATCCGCATCCACCACACCCATGTAATTCAGGTTTTCGAACTCCACCGGGGCCACCCTAAGCGCCATACCTTCGCGTATGAAGTAGGGATCCAGGTTCAGGTAGTTTTCCGATGAAACCGTAGTGGAGAAATAGATGGGCCGTTCCCAGTCATTGGTCCCCAGCATATCCATGACCGTCAGCATGTTCTTGTACTCCACCTGGTCGTCAACGGTGAACCGCACCTGGTCCACAAAATTGTCCCTGAATTTTTCCGGCACAACCCAGGGAGCCAGGGTGGCAGAGTCGACCGGGATCACGAACTTCCGAGCGGGGATGAAATACTGGCCCTGCTGGAAGCGGGGATCATCCCCAAGCATATAGGCAAAGGCCTCTTTCAGCGGAGCGTAGTCGGCATCGATCCGCCGGATCAGATTCTCCATACGAACGGTGAGCTGGTTCATCTGCTCCCGGTTTATCTGAATGCGCTGGGCCACATCATCCGAACTGATCGTGCGCATGTAGCTGTACAGGCGAAGGGGATCCATGTTCGTTTCCAGTTGCTGGATGGCCCTGTAATCGCTGGGGTGATTCTGCTGCAGGGTGGAAGCATTCACGACCCGGATCAGATCGTCGTAAAGATCCATGACCTCCTGCTCATAGACCGCTTTGTTGATCTCATATTTTTCCTTGATCAGCACCCCTGCATTATCCACCAGGTAGGCGTAATCCCTTACGCCCTGGACATACTGTTCCTGCGTCATGCTGATGGGCAGGGCATACG
>CAYRLP010000366.1:0-3887 GCA_964424935.1 uncultured Bacteroides sp. | reverse complement strand
TCCCAGATAAGATTAAAACATGGATATCATTACCGTCTGATTTCATGCCAGGTGCATGATCCATACAGTATTCAGGTAGTCCTGGGATATACCAAATGGAACGGACACGAAATAAATTAAGAATAATAATAAAGGAGGAATATAAAATGAAAAAGTTTTTCAAAATGCTGATCCCTTCCATCATTGGAAGCGGTTTGACAATAGCAGTTTTTCTGCTAATCGGAATTAATCATGGAGATTCGGCTGTCTCTTTCCAGAATCAGAGTCAGTTACCGGTTCACCATGCAACATACACTGTGAATGAAAAAGGGGAATATGTCCCATTGGATTTTACTGGAGTTTCCAAGGAAGTAATGAATTCGGTGGTCCATATCACGTCCATACGGAAGGTACAGGCTAACCCGAATTCACTTTATAATAATCCCTTTGAAGAAATGTTCGGGGATGATTTTTTCAGGTTTTTCCAGGGAACTCCGCAACCTCAGCGTCGGCAGCAACAGGAACCAATGATCCAGGAGGGATCCGGTTCAGGAGTTATCATCAGTACGAACGGGTACATTGTAACCAACAATCACGTGATTGATCAGGCTGATGAAATTGAAGTCACGCTGCATAATAATGAGACCTACAAAGCCAAGGTAATCGGAACCGATCCTTCCACGGATATCGCGCTTCTGCAGATCCGCGATGATAACCTGCAAAGTCTGGCCTTCGGGAACTCGGACCTTGCTGAAGTCGGAGAGTGGGTCATGGCCATCGGAAATCCTTTTAACCTGAATTCCACGGTGACAGCCGGAATTATCAGTGCAAAAGGAAGAGACATCAATATCATTGATGACCTGTCACCCATAGAGTCCTTTATTCAGACCGACGCAGCCATCAACCCGGGAAACAGTGGCGGAGCCCTTGTCGATCTGAGCGGGCAACTCGTTGGTATCAATACAGCCATCGCCAGTCCGACCGGGGCCTATGCCGGGTATGGTTTTGCCATTCCTTCCAACATCGTCAGCAAAGTGGTTGAGGACCTGTTGAAGTATGGAACGGTACAGCGGGCCTACCTGGGAATCATGATCCGGGATATAGACAGCGATCTCATGAAAGCAGAGAAACTGGACCGAAGTGAAGGCGCTTATGTGGACAGCCTTACGGAAAACAGTGCTGCTGCAGAAGCCGGAATCCTTGCAGGGGATGTCATTACCGGCATCAACGATAAACCGGTTCTGCAATCATCGGATGTGCTGGAGCAGGTTGGAAGACACCGTCCAGGGGATGAACTGACGGTTCAGGTGGATCGGAAAGGTAAAGATATGAGCTTTGATGTGAAACTTGCCGATCAGAATGGAGCCCGGAAACTCAAGATGAAAGAGAATCTGAGCGTCATGGATGCACTGGGAGCCGATCTGGAAACGCTGGACAGAGCCACCGCGAAGAAGCTTGGAATCGACGGCGGGGTGCGGGTCAAGGAACTGCACAACGGCCTGTTGAAAAATCAGACTTCCATTTCCAAGGGATTCATCATTACCGGCATTAATAATACCAAGGTTACCAAGGTAGAGGATGTCCGGAAAGCTCTTAAGGATGAGAAAGGGGGCGTAATGATTGAAGGGATGTATGAAGATTATCCCGGCGAACTCTATTATGCCTTTGGCCTGCCTGAGTAAGTCAGAGTGCTTGACTGGAGGATCCGGCGCCAGCCGGATTTTCCAGTCATTTTTCTAAAGTTTGATTTCAATAGTTCCTATTTCTTTTTCAAGCGAGCCAAGAATTTCCCTTGGTCCGCTTGAAATTTTATAGTCCCCGTAAAAAGCCCGGACAGAAGCTTTTCCAGTTTCATCCAGGATTACTGAAAGCGTAGTATTCCATTCCTTGAAGATCAGGTCCTGGTAAGCTTTCAGGGCAGGAGTGGGCGTCCAGTCCCTTCTGTACAGTGAGGAAACCCCGATCCAGTTAGCACCTTCCCAGAATCCCCACATCAAAATACCTTCTACTGCGGGATGCGCAAAACAGATGCGGTAATAATCAACCAGGTTCTGTGCTTTAAGCAGTTCCTCCTCTTCCGATAACTCCAGGGACCTGTCCCTGTAATATTTTGTATGTTGGCCCGGCATATTGAATTCAGTGATCCGGATGGGAAGACCAAACTGTCCCAGGGAATCCAGACTCTCTTTGAGTTTCTCCCTGGAAAAAGTCACCCCGTGAAAATGCCCCTGAACCCCGATTCCTGAAACCGGGATACCCTGTTCTAACAGCGACCGGATATGTTCCATATAATCCTCCAGACGGTTTCCAGTCAGGATATCATAATCGTTCACCCATAATTTTGCATCCGGATCCCCTTCCAGCACCCATTGCGCCATCTCCCGGGTAATCCCTTCCCCCAGCCTTTCGGCATAGAAGTTGCCATGGATCATCTCATTATTCAGATCGTATTCCGCAAAACGGCCGCGAAAATGTCGTGCCGTCTCAATGCCCCTTTTTCTTACCGCATTGCGGAGTTCCGTGTCGTCCAGTTCCTTGACCCAGTCCTGCACGAACTGGTCGATTCCCCAGTAGAGATTATGACCCCGGCAGGGCACATCGTGGGATTCAGTCCATTCCAGGATATTGTCGGGGGTCATATAGTCGATCTCTCCCCGGATTCTCTCCATGGAACCCCATTTGACGGCATTTTCCGTGACTGCGGCATTGAAGTTTTCCAGGAATTTCTCCTTATACATGCGGATGTCTGATTCAGGTACGAAGGGATGCTCCCTGAATATTCCGGATGAGATGGCACACCCGAACCAGAATTCATGCCTGAGTTGCTCAATCTGTACCGTCGCTCCTGGCTCCCCCTGGATATAAATCGTCCCTTTTCGGATCGAATCGATAAGTTTTTCCTGGTCTTCCTTTTGAGTCCTGGTCAGGTACTCGTCCATGCTTTGTGGTGGCTGACTTTCTGCAATGGAGCAGTACAATAGGGCAACCAGGGTAATAAATGCAGTTTTCATAGTTGCAGTCATGCTTATTGGTTTTCTAGATCTCTATGATCCGGTAATACTCTTTATCAAATACCCCGTAGTACATCCGGCGGGGGTACCAGTGGAAAAAGGGTACGAACCGTTTGAAATTTTTCCGTTCCGTTGGAAAACAGTTGATGAATGCCTTTCTGTATTTTGCATACGCCCTGACAGAAATTTCCACATCGGGGAGAGGCATCCTGCTGCATCCGTAAGCTTGTTTTGCTTCGGTAAAGATATTCTCTGAATCCTGGTAGCGGTGTGTCCAATGCCAGTAGAGCCTTTTAGCGTTCAGGTAGGGATGTATCTTGCTGTAACTCACCATGATCCCCTCCGCCATATCGGGAGGCAGGACACACTGGTAGATCCGCCGGACCGGGAAATCATCCCGGGATTCATGGTTCTCACAAATCCTGGTAATTGTCTGGCTGATGAGGACATGTTCTGGATGACCGTAAAGGCCTATGCTGTCATCCATGGTAAAGATCACGGACGGGCCATGCTGTTCTATGATTCTAGCGATGCAGGATTCCAGGGAATCCACCCGGTATGTATGTTCAAATTCTGCATAAGGAATGCTCCGGTACGGTGCCTCAATCTCCCGGTACCTTAAATTCATATCAATTCCACGGAATTCCTTCAGACCTATAATTTCTGCGCATCGGATGATTCCTTCTTTTCTTCTGACATTGCGGATGGAATCTTCCACTGCCGACGGATTTCCATAAAAACAATAGGCGCTGACCTCCCAGCCGTTTTCACACAACTCCCTCACGGTTCCCATGCAACCGTACGAGTCATCATCATGGGCTACCAGGATCAGAGCCTTTTTATTCTTTTCGGTTTTCAGAAATTCATCCTCCGGATAGGTGTTGGACGTGTTCAGTA
>CAYRLP010000365.1:0-3889 GCA_964424935.1 uncultured Bacteroides sp. | reverse complement strand
AAACTTTGTTAGCTGTGGAGAACTTCACCCGCTTGTGAAAGTTGCGGCTATAGTTCAGGCTCCCGCTTAACCTGCGGAAATCATTTCCGACCACGGTGGCCTCCGTATTATTGTATCCGGCAGAAGCATAGAAAGAGGATACCTCATCAGCCCCTGATGCGGATACCACCAGATTGCTTACCGGGGCATTCTTGTTTCTCATAGCTTCCTCCCAGTTGCCTTCAACAGAACCTTCTTGATGCCAGTTATCATATAAGGCTGCTCCACCAAATCCATTAGCCAGGGCCCAGTCAAAGGCTTCATCCCGGGTAAATCCATTGGCCTCACCATATGAATTGTACACTCCATCCAGGTAAAGTTTTTCTCTCTGGACACCGGTTAACACATCTTCACCATTAGCTGCTTTATTCTGGAAACCATAAGATAATGCCACGTTGAACCTGGTCTGGCCTATTCTTCCTCTCTTTGTAGTGATCACAATCACACCATTGGATCCCCGCGCTCCGTAAGCAGAGGTGGCAGAAGCATCCTTCAGAACCGTAATTGATTCAATGTCATTGCTGTTAATGGCTGCTAACGCTGAAAGAGATGACCTGGCACCACTTCCAGAAAAATTGGTATTGACCACGGGTACACCGTCGATAACAATCAGAGGTTCATTCCCGGCGGTAATCGAACCCATCCCTCTGATCCTTATATTCTGGGTTGCTCCTGGCGTACCAGAGGTGGCTGCAATGGTCAAACCGGCTACTTTTCCCTGCAGGGTCTGATCAACAGATGTAACAGGAATGTCCTGGAATTCATCAGATTGTACCTGCACCGTTGATCCGGTAAGTGAATTCTTGACTCTGGTACTATATCCCGTCACAATGATCTCGTCCAGATTGAGATAATCTGCCTCCATCACGATATTAATGGATGAGGGACTGGAAAAGTCAATGTCATAGCTCTGGGTAGCCATACCCACAAATGAAAAAAGAAGGGTGGTTACATCGTTTGGTACTTCCAGATTGAAATTACCTTCAAAATCCGTAACAGTTCCAATCGTTGTTCCTTGAACAACGACGGTTACGCCTGGTAAAGGTTGATTATCTGCGGCTGACATAACATTTCCCGATAAAGCGGTAGTCTGTGCTTGTACTATGCCAAATGAGATAATAAAGGTCAGTAGAAATAAAACTCTTTTCATACGCGTTAGTTTTTATTATTGTCCGTAAACTTTGAATTGCATTTCGCCATGCTCAATATTCCGAAAGCATACATTTCCCGATTCTGGTATCGAAAAAGCAGAATTGTAAAATGAATCGAAAATTGAAGCTTTCAGACTGCGCTTACTATCAGTTTTAGGTTACAATTAGAGCGGAAATATAATACATGAAGATGAATAAACCAAGCATGACCTGTTTCTGAAAGGAAATTAATAAATGAAGATCCTGTCAGTGAGCATATGTCCTGAACCTGAAATCTGTACAATAAATATACCGCTGTGTCCGATGTAGATCTCATTGTACCCGGGGTCAATATACCTGATACTGTGCAATTTACCTGTAAAATCGTAAATATAAACAATAGCCTGGGCTTCAGTATAGTTCAAAACGTTCATACTTCCCTTCTGCCCTGCATATATGCTGTAATCCTGCCTGTCGTATTTAATCTCAATTCCGTCTTCCACATCCTGAATGAGTTCACAACCCTCCGAATTACTGACCCCTACCGTATAAATACCCTGGAGATAAGCAATGTAATCAGATTCTCTGGCCAGAGAGCTTTCAAGGGGGACTTCGTCCCGGTACCACTGGAAGGTGCTGAAACTGGAGGAATTGGATACAGTCAATAGCTTAAAGTTCTCATACTCGCTATCCGATACGTTAACAAGGGGTTGGCTGGGAGGCGGTGAGGTCTGATAAAACTTGTTGGATTGGCTTGTCCCACAATAGTTAGTCACATTTACAAAGAGAAAGCTATCATCGGTCCCTACTGAGACCAGGACCGTATCCCCCTCAGAACCACCCAGGATGGACCAGTCATCAATGGTCTCCCACTGATAGGAATGTTCGTCAAGGGCTTGCACATAGAATTCTTGCTCGGATAAAGCGCAAGGACTACTTCGGCTGGTCAGGATCTGGGTCTTGGCTGGCACATCCCTAACGTTAATGTTCAGACTCAGGGAATCTCCATAGCCACATGAGTTCTGTGCATTCACCTCGATAGTTCCCGGTTCCTTTCCCGGTATGTATTCAAGACTGTGGCTGGTGCTCATCCCCAACCAGTCATCCGGCAACGTCCAGGCATAACTTGCACCTGTGATGCTGTCTACCTCAGCCAGCGAGGTCACTCCAGCACAAGGAACTGTATCAGCCACAAAGGTGCTTAGCATGGGTACCGTATCCAGCGGCACAAGCTCCCGGCCTGATATCGGACCTGTACCACAGCGGTTTGAGACTTCCACACTTAATACACCCGGATCTAAACCCACCTCAAGGTTGACTCCCTCCGGAATCTGGCTTTCCACGTTCCATCCGGGCGGAGGATTCCACTGGTATTCCGCACCTGAGACTCCTGAAGCCAGGTAAAGAGCTGTACTCCCGCTGCATGGATAGGGATCTCCCTGAATTTGGGCAGTGTCCTCCGGTGGAATGGTGCAATACACAGCCCTGAATCCCTGATCCTGGTTCTGAGCGTCAGACAGGAACCTGACATACAGCTGTCCCGAGCTGGAATTCAGTTCCAGGGTATCAGTATCCGGAGATCCCTCCAGAAGTGCCAGAAGAGGTGCATTTTCATCCGCACCGTCATATATATATAGAAGATCTTTTTCTGCCTCCGTACTGAAAAAGTCAAAATAGAGTTTTATAGGTAGACTGTTTTCAGGTTCTATGATCCACGCTGCATCCATATCGGGAACATATAACGGTGCAGAGGTTAATTTGAATTCTCCGTTATTATCTGAAAGCTGGTTAAGACCTGAAGCAAAGTATTCTTCCGTTAGTCCTGAAAAAACAAGGGAAAAATCCTGACTGCCGCCTGACAGATTATTTTTGTGAGACACAATTAACTCATAAAATCCACTCAGGGGCGACTCTTCAAGGATCTGCTCCACATTATCCAGGATATTATCTCCTCTTACAGCATCGTTATCCGGATTGAGTGGATCAAGGATATAGGGCAGGGTCTCATGACCGTCGACCAGGCGAACCAGCTTGATATCCAGATCATTCACAAGTATTTTATTCAAAGGATCAAGGGCCGGTTCAGGAACTGTTCCTTCCGGATCAGTCCAGCACATGGTTATTTTAATGGGTTCATTTCCAGTTGAGTACAAACGGATCCGATGCTCCTGGTCTTCAGTTAACGTAAATTCCTGTACCCGATCATAACTGGCATCCGAAATCAACTCCACTGCACTGTATGTATTCATCAGTCCCCATCCATACTTATAATCGGGTCCGGGGTTACCTGCATCATCGGCCGTATGTATGACAATTCCTTTTAAGGATGCCGCGGTAAGATAAGTATCAAAAATATCAAAATGGTGCTGCTGGATCAGGGTTAAGGACCCACATGCATTGGGTGCTGACATGGAGGTCCCGGACAGGCTCCTGTAATCTTGATCGCTCCCGGAATAAGTGGAATAGAGCAAGT
Organism: uncultured Bacteroides sp.; assembly: GCA_964424935.1. GTDB lineage: Bacteria > Bacteroidota > Bacteroidia > Bacteroidales. The sequence goes on along the minus strand of CAYRLP010000365.1, from coordinate 247 downwards.
ACCCATTGGCCACTATATCGGGTTTAATTCGGCCGTCATCGGTGGGACCGAATGCGGAAAAACTGGTCATCGGTACCTGGTCCCTTCCCGTATAACCCGAAGGCATGTCCCTGACAGCTCCTACGGTAAGAATGTTCTTGGCATTGCTCACTGGTCCCATGGAATCAAATCCATCATCCCCTCCGTCCTTTTCCCTGACCACCGTGGAGGGAACCCAGTCCCCGTTCTCCCATACATAGTATTCCGC
>CAYRLP010000364.1:0-3900 GCA_964424935.1 uncultured Bacteroides sp. | reverse complement strand
TGCTGGTGGCCGTGGCCGACTGCACCGGACACGGGGTACCGGGGGGCTTCCTGAGTATGCTGGGGATCTCATCCATGAATGAAATCGTTAACCGGGGCAAGGATCTGGATCCCGCTAAAATCCTGGAACAGCTGCGGGGAGTGGTTATCGCTTCCATGCACCAGACCGGGTCCAGGGGAGAAGCCCAGGATGGCATCGAGATAGCTCTTTGCATTATAGACCTGAAAAGAAACACTATGGATTATGCCGGTGCAAACAGGCCCCTCTATCTGGTAAGGGACGGAGAGGTCCAACAATTCAAACCGGACCGGATGCCCATTGGCATTTACGAGCAGGATCCGATCCCATTCACAAGTCACCGCATCGGGCTGCAGAAAGGGGATTCCATCTACCTGTTCTCAGACGGCTATGTGGATCAGCTGGGCGGGCCGCGCAGGAAAACCTTCCGGGTAGTGAACTTCAGAGAACTATTGCTTGATATTCAAGGTCAATCAATGGAAAAACAAAAAGCCATCCTGGTTGACAAGATGGCCGAGTGGCAGGGAAAGGTGGAGCAAATCGACGATGTCCTGGTCATGGGGATCAGGATCTAGGAATTGCGCACAGATCAGGCATCACTGGTCACATAGTCGAATGAGAGTTTCGACATCCTTGACATTTCCTGGCCCACCTCCAGCATGTCTTCGTCGTCCTGTTCGTAGAGCCATTTGATCTCAAGATTGATACCCAGGGCGTTGATGGTATTCAGTGATTTGAATATATCCAGGATGTATTTGGCCGAGGTCGAATTAAAGTACTCGAAATTGAACTGGCAGACCAGCCCCGAGGTCCGCTTCCCATCCCCGAGTTTATTCTGTTCGGCAATATAGGCCTCCAGCCATTCCAGTATGGGAAGATAAAACTTACGAACATTCTCCGGACGTGATTCACCCGAGAATTCAAAATTCCTGGCATCTGGATCAAGTACAATTCTTGGTGAGTTTGCCGTTGGTTCGATAATTAACTTTTCCATTGTTTATTCCTTTATAGTGATATGCATGGTAAAATATGAGTGCGCCGGACCTGCAGGGTCAAAATGAAAACGAATGTTTTCGTCTGTCCGCATGGCCATGGTAATCAACCCAAGGCCTGCTCCACGGTCCGTTTCTGATGCCTCTTTATTTATTACTTCCTCGTATAGTAATTTTAGTTCGTCATCGTTCATTCCATTGATCATATTCAGCTTTTGGGTCAGATCATCCACCTGGTTTTTCCGAATCAAATTTCCAGCACTAACAACGAACTTGCCTCCTTGTTTATTGACCCGGATCAGCGGAGGCCTGTTTGACTCATCCTCCTTATCCTGGAAAGGTGTGGCGTACTTGAATATATTATCGATCGATTCGACTACCGTTCCATATACACGCTTCCGGACCGGTTTCTTGAGTGCGTTGAACTCCCTGGCTGATTTCAGCTGGTTCAGAAGATGTTCCATGGTCTCAAAGGAGATGGAACCTTGAAAGTTTATAATAGCTTCCGTGCTCTCCATTTGCCGGGCAAAATAAGAAAAAAAAAGAATATACCGGGAGGAAGCCCTTTAAATTGAATATATTCGTGTAGATACTTGAAACCATGAGTGAAGCCATTCTAAAAGCAATGATGCAACTCTTTGCATTGATTGTCGATATTGATGAAATTCAGGATGTTTCTGAAAAGGAAAGAGACATCATCCGTGCGTTCCTTTCCAGGCAGTTGAACAGTGAACTGACCGAAAAGTACATGTCCATCTTCGAAAACTACCTCTATCATTATCATCACGATACCAGTGATATGGAGGGTGTGAAAAAGAGAAAGCGTACTTCCCTGACCGCGGTTCGGATCCTTTCCATCTGCGAACAGATCAATGAGGAACTGGAACAACAACAGAAAATTTATGTGATCATACAGCTGGTCGAATATATTGCTTACGGGATTGTCATCCGGGATACGGAACTGGATTTCCTGCAAACGGTAGCCACCGCATTCAATATTGACGAGGAGGAGTATCTGGAAATTCTTCATTTTGTGGTTTACCCCCTGAAAGACATGCCGGTGAAGGAGCAGGTTCTGCTTATTAACAGCGCTGAGGATGCCGGGGTACAAGGAGTGCATCATATCCGGAACCAGAATCTCGAAGGGGACGTTTACTTCCTGAACATTCAGAGTGTAAATACCTATGTCCTCCGATACCAGGGGAAGGAGGACCTGTATCTGAACGGACAGCTGGTACTGGCGGGTATTACCTATACCTTTGATCATGGTGCTTCACTCCGGGGTCAGAAGATCAATCCCATTTATTACACCGATGTGGCCGGAGTCTTTTCTGTGGCATCTGCTAGATCCCGCCTCAGTTTTGTGGCCAGGGATGTGGAATTTCGTTTCAGGAACAGTAAAAATGGGATCCATGGATTTAAACTCAGCGAGGAATCGGGCCGCCTGATCGGCATTATGGGGGGTAGCGGGGTCGGAAAATCAACCCTTCTCAATGTGCTGAACGGAAACCTGAAACCACAGCAGGGGGAGATCCTGATCAACGGGTATAACCTGTATGACGAAAAAGAACGAACAGAACTAAAGGGTGTTATAGGGTTTATTCCCCAGGATGATTTGCTGCTGGAGGATCTGACCGTCAGGCAGAATCTCTATTACAATGCAAAATTGTGCCTTGATAATTACGACGAACCCAGGCTTAATGAGGTGGTCGACCAGGTACTTCACGACCTGGACCTGTATGAGATCAGGGACCTCAAGGTGGGGAAACCGCTCAACAAGGTGATCAGCGGGGGACAGCGCAAAAGGGTGAACATCGCACTGGAACTGATCCGTGAACCATCCATTCTCTTCGTGGACGAGCCCACTTCGGGACTTTCGTCGGTCGATTCTGAAATGGTCATGAACCTCCTGCGTGAGCAGGTCGTTAAAGGGAAGCTGGTCATTGTGAACATCCACCAGCCTTCTTCCAACCTCTACAAGATGTTCGACCGGATCATCTTCATGGACCGGGGGGGGTATATGATCTACCGCGGGAATCCGTCGGAAGCGGTGGTCTACTTCAAGACAAAAAGCAATCATGCCAATGCCAATGAAGATCAGTGTATCCGGTGCGGCAATGTGGATCCCGACCAGGTGCTGCAGATCATCGAGGCAAAGATCGTAAACGAGCATGGAAAATTGTCCCGGACCCGGAAAGTCAGCCCGAAGGAGTGGGCCGATCTGTTTGCAAGCAGTACTAAACAGGAAACCCCGGAGACACCCCGGAAAGATAAACTCCCGGAAAACGAATACAGCATTCCCGGTTTGCTGAAACAGATAAGGATTTTCTTTATCCGGGACATCCTTTCCCACTTTACCAACAGGCAGTACGTTCTGATCACCCTACTGGAGGCTCCGCTGCTTGCCGTGATCATGGCATTCTTCACCAAGTATTTCAGCGGTACCTCCGAGGACCCTGCAGCCTATGTGTTCCGGAACAACGAGAACCTGCCCGCTTACCTGCTGATGAGTGTAATCGTATTTCTGTTTCTGGGGATGACCATCAGTTCCGAAGAGATTATCAAGGACCGGAAGATCATTCAGCGGGAATCTTTCCTGAACCTGAGCCGGGGAAGTTATTTGCACGCTAAGATCCTGTTCATGTTCGCCATCTCAGCGTTCCAGTCCCTCTCCTATGTGCTGATTGGAAACCTGATCTTTGAGATCAAAGGGATGCTGCTCCCCTACTGGCTGGTTATGTTTACGACCTCCTGTTTCGCGAACCTCCTGGGTCTGAATATTTCAGCGGGACTGAACTCGGTGATCACCATCTATATCCTGGTTCCCTTCCTGCTGATTCCGCAGATTATCTTCAGCGGGGTCCTGGTTAAGTACGACAAACTGCATAAA
>CAYRLP010000363.1:0-3904 GCA_964424935.1 uncultured Bacteroides sp. | reverse complement strand
TTTCATGACCGTTGTGTACATAAGTGTTCCACGCATCACTCAGTCCGGCGGTAAAAATATCATAGGCGCCAAAAATGTACAGAACCCACAGCAATGTCCCGATTGCCAGGGCCGGAATCGCCTTGTCAACATGCAGCGGGTGCTCCAGGGCGATGGCCAGATACCCCAGAACAAATACGACAACCATTACAATAAACATGATCTGAGAATTAAGTTAGTTTAGTGGAACGATAAGCCGCAAAGATAGCAAAGTTTTACTCTTCGGAATCCGACTCACCGGACTTTTTCTTCTTCTTTTTTCTGTTGGTAAGTGCTTCCTTGTAGCGCATTAAAAGTTGCTGGAAATCATTGAATTCTTCCCGGTACGAGATTCCAAATCCCTGCTTGTAGGGTGCAGTCATGGCAATCAATTCATCCCGGGAGCGGTTGAAGGCAAGCACGCTGACATTATCAGTGACCCGGTACTCCACTTCAAAATCTCCCATAATATAGGGATTGTTACCGGATTCGGTGGAAGGATTCGTTTCCTGGCCGCCCACATCCAGGTTCCCGCTGATAATCATCCGGTCGTTGAGCAGCTGGGTGGAAAGTGCCACTTCCACTTCCTGGGTACTCACCTGGTCGCCCGGCCGGTAATTGAATCCGATATCGAAATCATCGCTGATCTGGGAAAGCCAGTTACTTAACTGATTGGAAAACAGCTCACTGGCAGTCACCCCGGCAATGTTGCTGTTCATCCCGCCCATGTTATCGAGCCCGTAACCCGATACACTGTAAAAATTATTAATAACCAGGAGGGAAAGAAACTGTTTCATAAGCTCTTCCTCGGTACTGGTTGCATTGGCCAGAACGCCTCTGGTTTCGGGATCTGCCGTAGGCATTTCAATGCCTGTTGTAATGGTGGGGGATTGCAGTTCACCCTGCAGATTCAGATGACATTCCACCGGGATCCTCCTCTTCAGGTCCTGTGCGACATCATCATTTGGATCCCCCTGATAAAGGTTGTAGGGGGCTACCCGGGTTTCATAGATGGCCGCCAGGTCAATGGTGGAATTGGTTGGGGAACCGTTAAAGTTGATCCGGCCTCCCGGTTCGATCTGAAACCGCTTGTTGATTACGTTCTGAAGCGTGAACAGGTAGTCCCCCTTCAGCAGTTCCACATCCCCGAACATCCTGAATCCCTGGCTCGGATCCAGCTGGATACGGAGGTTCCCTTTTCCGCTCGTTTCAATGATGTCCCCCACCTTTGGATCAAAGATCAGCTGCACGACCGCATCCTCGGTGATATCCACTTCCAGCGCCAGGTTGATTCCTTTGACGCTGGTTGAGGGCTGCCCGACGGACTGTTCCACGTCTTCATCGTGGATGAAGGTGATGAAGTCCGAGGTCTGAACCTCCCTGGCATTATAAAGCGGAAAGTAAAGTGCTGTCTTTTGCCCGGTGGTTGCTTCTATATCCAGGTTTATGTCACTGAAGTTTCCGAATATGCGGACATCTCCGGTGGCAAAGATGGTTCCATAGAACATATCGTTATCCACGGAGGTGGTATTCAGGCAGTTCAGGTTCCTGACCTCAATCTGTATATTGGTGTAAAAGTCCCTGAGATACCGATCGGATATGGTTCCGTTTATGATCCCCAGGTTACCGAACTCATCCGTGGCCGTAAGGTTTTCGAAATAAAGATTGTTGTTGTAAATGCGCACCGATTCATTGAACACATACCGTGTATTCAGGAAGGAGATGGTCGCCGCACTGTTATGGAACCCGATGGTTCCGTTCAGGGTGGGTTCATCAAGCGTTCCGTCCACGGTCAAACGCACATTTCCTGTACCTGAAACATCTTCCAGGAAATTTTCTATATAGGGCTGGAGCGACTGCAGGTTCAGGTCATACAACAGGATCTCAAAATCCACACCCCTGGTTGAAGGAGTAAACTCTCCGTTCACTTCAACGGTCCTTGTCTGGTCCAGGTTCGACTGCAGGTTCATCCGGATGGTTCGTCGGGACTCATTCCAGACCGCGCTCAGATCGGTCGTTCCAAAGAGTTGATCATTGAAAACAAGGGTATCCACGATGATATCTGAAAAAATGTAGGGATTCCCTTCTGTTTCCCCGTAGGTGAGGTTACCGGTGATATTTCCCTGCAGCTCCATATTTGCACCGGTAAGATTGACCAGTTCGCCCAGATTCAGATTCATGAAATCCAGGTTGAATTCCTGGCCTCCCTCCGCGGAAATGGTTCCGTCCGCAAGCATATGTTTGTTCTGGCTGCGCATGCGCAGGCTATCCACCTTCAGGAACTGTTTTCTGATCAGGATCTCTGAGGGTTCTATGTTCCAAAACTCATCGTTAATGTACATTTCAGAAGTGCTTACTTCCACAACAAATCCCCTATCAGCCACCGTTTCAGGCTGAAAAGCCCCGGTAAGATTGATCTCCCCGCTGTACTTTATATCAGAGCGGTTATCCCAGGCAATCTGAAGATAGGCCGTATCATTGGTTGTTAAAAGATGGACGTTCTGGTTTTCCAGGGCATAGTTTTTTCCATAGATCATGCTGTCGGCCTGGAATTGAACTTCCAGATCATTGTCTCTGGACCGGGCGACAAGCGAGAAACTGGACCAGGAACTGGGACCGATCCTCAGTTCCGGAGAGGTCCCGGTGGCCAGGTAATCCCCCTGTGAAGGGATATAGGATCCGTGTAAATGGCTATCATCGGCAATCTGCAGGTAGGGAAAGAAGAAATCCAGTATGGGGCTGATATGATATAGATCTGCATGGTAGGTAAAATGATTGATGGTGTCCATGACCGGTTCCTTCCCGGGAACCAGATTCACATACTGATCGGCCATATTTTTCAGGGCAGCGGGCAGGGTGGTCAGCCTGAATCGACCTTCGATGGAGGCATCAAACATCTCGGAAACAATCTTCATGGAGGAGGTATCCGGTGTATTGATGGCACTTAGTTTCATATCATAAAGCTGCACCTGGTCATCGTCGCGTTCAAAAAGACTGTTAACAAGACGAACTTCCCCGTTCAGTTCATCCAGTGTCCGGCCGCTGATATCTGTCTCGATCAGAAAGGAGGCGAAAGTATTGGGATCCTCCACACCAAGGTTCAGGAAATGGGGACGGGAGCGGGCCACATCCGCCGTAAAATTATAAGTGGGTATGTCTCCTGAAAAATCCATTCTACCCAGGAAATCCATGCGGAGGTTGGGATCGTTTATACTGAACCCTCCATTGAAGGTGGTGTTTGTGAAGGACCCGTCCAGTGAAATATTGCTGTATGTATACTGGGAAAAGAACAGGGTATCTATGTTTCCTTTCAGATCGGCGCGGATGGCACCCGCATTCAGGTTCCCATCCACCATTACATCCATGACAAGCTGAGAAAGCAACTCTTCCTGGTCCAGGAATTTTCCCAGTTTAAACCCTCCTGTGGAGAGGTGTCCCCGGAAGTCGATCCCCACGATGCTGTCCGGCCTGAATGAGAGGTCCATCAGCATCCGGCCCATATCGGTCTGCAGGAATCCGGATGCCACAAAATTATCCGGATATCCGGTAAACTGTCCCTTGAAGTCAAGGATTCCCAGATTGATCCAGGGATATAGCGATGCCTGCTCCGCGGCAGTTTCCGGGGACACAAGCTCGTGCAGGGCGATGACTGAGCTGTTGAATTCTCTAAAATCGATGTCCAGGAAAGTGTTTCTGAAGTCAGGCAGGCCGATGGATGTAAAATCAAATGCAAGCGTGCTCTGCTGGTCGAAGGTGATCTGCATGTCGTTCCCGTTCAGATCATTCAGCGTACCATGGACCTGACCATCGATGTCAAGTTGCCTGATTAATCCAACCTTTCCCGGTACAAAGGCGAAAAGGTCCTCCATATCCAGATGTGACTGGG
>CAYRLP010000362.1:0-3909 GCA_964424935.1 uncultured Bacteroides sp. | reverse complement strand
CATGATATCAGAATACGACATATTCCCATTCAAAAATAAGCAATGATCTCCAGTACCAGTAAATATGCCATCCGGGCCATGATCTATCTGGAACTTTATGCGTCTAAAGATAAAAAAGCGGGAATAAAAAAAATCGCAAGCGAGTTGGAGCTGCCTTCGCCGTTTCTGGGAAAAATACTGCAGATGCTGGTAAAACATCAACTGCTTGCCTCCAGCAAGGGCCCCAACGGAGGATTTTATCTGAACCGGCCGGCCATCGATATTTCATTGATAGAGATTATACAGATCATGGACGGAAGCGATCTGTTTAATCGTTGCGTAATCAGAACCACCCCCTGTGATCCAGATCATCCCTGCAGCATCCATCACAAACTGGCCCGTTCTAGAGAAGAGATTAAAAGGGGGTTTACCACCGAAACCATCGCCGACCTGGTATCGGAATTCCGGGAGGGTAAAGAACGGATCAGGATTTAAGAAAGCGGAATATCCTTAAACCTCCCAGGAGCCGGTAAGCCAGATAACCGGCAAACAGACCACAAAAATTAGCAAACATATCGGTCCATTCAGCCTCACGGCTGGGTACTACTGTGGCCTGAAGTACTTCAATCACACCGCTTACCAGCAGGATTCCCAGGATGATGAAGACATGGGTTCTGAAACGCTGACGCGGAAATCGACTTTCCATCAAAGCAACAAAACATAAGGGGGCATACATCAGGAAATGGACCATCTTATCAAAATAAGGGATTGAATAAAGACGGGAATCAGGCAAGCTGCTGCTGGGAGCAAGACTCAGCAGTAAGATCAGGGCAACAAGCAGAATGGAAAATTTATATTGTATCACGTATCTTAGCATAACCGGAAGACATTCAACGATGTGCACAAATATGATAATTATTTTGCAATGAAAGTCGATAAATTGCTTGCTTTCCTGCATGGCGAGACGGTTGAAACCTGGTTTGATCTGGGACTGTTCCTTGATCGGTTCAGAGAGGAGAAACCCTATCCACCTCTTCAGCGGGAAGGAAGCTTCGATGAGCTGAAGGAAGAGTTCAGAACCGGTGGGGTCGCTTTTCTCACCTTCCATTATATGGTGGACGGGGTGACGATTGAAGTGGAAAAATACGCGGCCCTTATGCGGAGAATTGTACCGGGGATACCCGTGCACTATGTTGCCGGATCGATCCATGAAAAAAGTACTCCCTACATACAACAGGATTACAAGAAGAAAGAGATCCCCGAACTGGCCGGATTTGATCAATGGGAACTGTACCGCGATTTCTATTTTACAAAACTGGAAAGGGGAGGCCCTGTTTATAATTCGTTAATCAGAAGACTATGGAACCAGACCCTGGTTATTGTGGAAAAACTGGGCCGTTATCTGGAAGAGGAAGACATCCGACTTCTATATATAATAAATGTGTGTTCCAATCCGGGGAACGTGGCTTATGCCCTGGCGCTTGTCCTGATCTCCGAATATATGAAGATCCCGGTGATCAACAACAACCACGATTTCTACTGGGAAGGAGGCATGTGTCAGGCCGACAGGAAGAAAACAGGTACCAGACCGGGACCACGCGATTTCTTCTTCAATAACTGTCACCTCGGGGAGGTGTTCTCGGTGATAGAAATGCTTTACCCCTGGCAGTCCAGGTCCTGGATCAATGTGAATATAAACCGCAAGCAAACCGAATATTTGATATGCAGGAAAGGACACAATCCGGCCAATGTGATGGAAATAGGAACGGCTGTCGATACAACACAGTATACAAAGAGTGACAAACGTAAAAACATCAACACCTTTATTCAGCTGGAAAAGATGCTATCGAGGTACCGGAGTGAATTAATGAGTTATTCGGCAGATGAGGTTCTGGCCACGGATCTGGTACAAGAAAACAATCCCGCTCCTGTTCTGATTGGTGACAACACTCGGCAGGTGGACCGATTTATCAGGGAGAACATCATTCTCCTGCAACCCACCCGCATTATTTCCCGAAAACGGATTGAAACTTCCTTTAACCTCCTGCTGAAAATGTTCCAGGAGGAAGAAATGATCATGCGGTTCAGGAAGACTTCCCGTCTGAAGGTGACCCTGATTATAACTGGTCCCGTTGCAGCGGGCCATTTTGCCTACTTTAAAAAACTGGTCAGACGCTTCAGGGAAATGATGGACGAGGTGAATCCTGAATTCAGAAACAGGATTTATCTGGCATTCTTGTTTGGAGAGCTGGATCGCCATGTATTTAAGCAGCAGTACGAAAACCCGGCAGGTATAGCGGAGTTATACAATATTTCTTCCCTGGTCCTGTTACCAAGCAAAACAGAAGGACGAGGCTTACCCATCATTGAAGCGACCGCATGTGGGACCCCTATTTTTTGCAGAAGGTATCAACCCGAACAGGTATATTCAGATGTGATCGGTGAACATCTGGAAGAACGGGACCGGTTGAGGGTGCTGGAGTTCAAAGGCAAGCGTATCACAGATAAAATGGTGAAACGCATTGCGGACCGGATATTCTTCCCCCACCGCTATACAGATGAGATCAGGCACAACCAGCGGGTGGTCTATAAACGATACAGCCTGGATGCCCTGTACGAAAATCTCTACCGGATCCTTCAACGGGTTTGCCAGCAACTAAAAGAAAATGAGAAGGTATTAAGAACCGTAAAGGAATGCCTGGATGAATACCGGGAAATGGTTACTTTTTCCAATGAAAATCTGCGGGCACTGCTGGATACGCGCAACCGGCAATACCTCCCCGGTTATTCCAGGCTTTTATTCATGTGCATGCTGAAGTCTTTGATAGATCCCAGTTTTTTCCGTGTGGAACAACAGCTTATCAGGGGCATGGTGTTTGAATTCTCCCGTACGCTGGTGACGGACGACCCCGATTCGGACTATATTCCGGAAAGAACCATAAATAAATTTTACAATGCGGTGGAAACCATTTTTGAATACCACGAAGGAAACAACACCATCCAGCATGACCATTCGATGTCCTACCGACACCGTAATAATTACAGGTATCCTTACCAGGAATATACCTTCCAGGAGTTAACCGGATTGATCAGCCTACTCTATATTCAGATAGTCCAGCCCACCCCTTTAAACAGGGTGGACCTGAGTCCGCAGTTTTTCACGGACTGGAACCTGGCGCTGATGCAATTGACCGGGAGTTCCTACCTGGCCATTGATAACCGTAAACGACTTATTGAACGGCTTAGGGAAAACCGACCCATTGCTTATTTCCCCGGAATATATATCATGTACGAACTGGAATTTTTTGCACTGCAATCCATTCGTATCCGATTGCGCCTCCCCCTGGAAAAGATGATCACCAGGGAACTTCTGGAAAAAGAGGCTTCCTCCTTACAACCGGTCTATATTTTTGCCCAGGAAAAGAACCTCGGGAAACAACTCAATAAAGATGAGATCACCGATTATATCGTGCGCGGTATCTCTGAGGAATTGAAATTGCTCTATGAGTTTAAGGTAATCAAGATTATCCGGACCGAGCAGATGTGCGTAGGAATTCATTTTCCACAGCTGGGTAAAAAGGCGATAAAGACACTGAAAAAGATCAGGGACCAGGAGGGATACTTGCTCACCAATCGCAGAAATGCCTCCATGATGACCGATATGGTGGATATGGACCGGTTCCATATAGGTAAGGTTAATGATGAATTTACGGCCCATATAATGGGCATTCCGGTTTCCAGCGGATACATACAGTTTGTACCCGCAGGGGTCAGGGCCACCCTGTCCTATCCCGCCCCCGTGCAAACAGCAAAAGAATTTGACCTGGAACTGAATGGTGCCTTGTTTAAGAAACTTGCAGGGAAGATAGGTGAAATGGAAGTTATTACAGCGATACGGGAGGATGCAGTACTTCGCGGGAGCCCGCTGAA
>CAYRLP010000361.1:0-3912 GCA_964424935.1 uncultured Bacteroides sp. | reverse complement strand
GGTTAAAACACCAGATGGTGAAAAAACGGTTACCTATTACTCTTACAGGCACCTTCCCTATGTGGCAAATCCGGTGGATAGGGATTACCAGAGTCTGGATGTGCGGGTACCGGTGGAAATTGACGGGGCAACGGTGGATGCCTCGAATGCCCCGATCTTTTTCAGGATCGGTGTTGGAGGATATATGTCCGTGAACAATGCAGGCAGCGGTCCCGGGAGGGCACCGGGTAGAAATCAGAACAGTCTGGCCAGCCGTGAAGATCTCGCCCTTGCGGAAGGCTTCGTGATCGTTGTTCCGGGCTGCAGGGGACGGGATAACGAGGATGAAGATGGAACCTACTATGGAAAAGCCCCTGCTGCAATTGTGGATCTGAAAGCAGCGGTCCGTTATATACGGCATAACAAAGGGAATATGCCCGGCAATCCGGAAAGGATCGTTTCCGAAGGCTGCAGTGCCGGTGGGGCGCTTTCGGCACTGCTCGGGGCTTCGGGCAACAGCCCGTTATACGAACCCTATTTAAAGGAGATCGGAGCGACCGAAGAGCAGGACCATATCTATGCCAGTGCCTGTTACAGCCCGATCGCCGACCTGGAAAATTCGGATATGGCCTATGAATGGATGTACGGAACGCTTCCGACCCGGTCAGGCCCAGTGGACCAGAAGCTTTCCCGGCAGCTGGCAGAGGATTTCGATACCTATCAGGCCTCCCTAAACCTGCAGGGCAGAAATGGTTTTGGAACCCTGACCGCAGAGAATTACAGGGACTATCTGCTGCAATATTATCTAATCCCTTCGGCCAGCCTCTTTCTGAATGAATTGCCGGAATCGAAACGAATGGAATACCTGGAAGCCAATCCCTGGATCAGCTGGTCCGAGAACCGGGCCACATTCAGCTTTGACGATTATGTTTTGCATGTAGGCCGGATGAAAGGCCTGCCTGCGTTTGATGACTTTGACAAACGGCAGCCTGAGCCCATTCTGTTTGGAACCAAAACGTTGAATTCCAGGCATTTTACGGTCTTCAGCCTGCGGCAGGAAACAGGGGATCCCGGGGCAGAGCTGGACAAAGAGCTCCTGCATGTGGTCCATATGATGAATCCCATGTTTTTCACCGGACAGGAAAACAAGGATTGCGCCGGGCACTGGTGGCTCCGGAACGGAACCAGCGACAACCATACATCCCAGACAGTCATGGTCAACCTGGCCACCAATCTGGAGAACCTGAACAAGGAGGTGGATTCGTGGGTGTTCTGGGACGGGGGACACTGTGCGGATGATGATCCGGCAGGGATGATCGCCTGGATGAAAAAGATCACCGCTTATGAATAACAGATTCCATTTCAATGAGATTATCAAAATGAGAAGGAATAACGTATTATGCAGCCTGACCCTGGCTTCATTTCTGCTGGCAGGATGCCATACAGCCCATTCCCCGGGACCGCTGAGGGTCAGTGAAGAGAATCCTAGGTATTTTACGGACCGAAGCGGGAAGGCCATCTACCTGACAGGAAGCCATACCTGGAACAACCTGGTGGAAATGACCCCCGCTCCGGGGACGGATCCTTTTGATTATGAGGCCTTCCTGGCAATGCTTGAAAACCATAACCATAATTTCTTCCGCCTTTGGGCCTGGGACCTGCTGACCTGGAACACCAGCGGGAACAGGGAGGAAAACAGCAGGACCCATCTGGTGTATCCGAAGCCCTGGCTGCGGACGGGCCCGGATTCGGCCCTGGACGGGGAGCCCCGGTTTGACCTGACCGCATATAATTCCGAGTATTTTGAGCGGCTCAGGGAACGGGTAGGGTTAGCAGCGGATCATGGTATGTATGCGGCAGTGATGTTATTTGAAGGCTGGGGAACGCAGTTCTCTCCCGGAGCCTATGAAAGCCATCCCTTTCACCCGGACAACAACACCCAGAACCTTCCCCTCTCCCTGGAGGATTCGGCAAAACTGCAAATCTATACCCTGGACCATCCGGAGATTACCCGTTTGCAGGAAGCGTATGTGCGGAAAGTGATCGAGACGGTTCTAGAGTATAATAACGTGCTTTATGAGATCTCCAATGAAAATCATCCCGGATCCACGGATTGGCAATACCATATGATCCGGTTCATAAAACGGACCGAAGAGGAGATGGGGAAATCCCACCCCGTGGGAATGACCTTCCAGTACCGGGGAGGCAGTAATCAGACCCTGTTTGACAGCCCTGCAGACTGGATATCCCCCAACCCGGATGGGGGGTACCGGGACAATCCTCCGGCCGGTACCGGTGAAAAAGTCATCATAACAGATACGGATCACCTCTGGGGCATCGGGGGGAACCGGCAATGGGTATGGCTTAGTTTTTTCCGGGGACTGAACCCCATCTTCATGGATCCCTATGACGGAAAGGTACTGGAAAGAGGGTCCGGATCCGGATGGGTGGAAGAAATCCGGGAAGCCCTGGGGTATAGCCGAAAACTTGCAGACGGGGTGGACCTCATCCATCTGGTCCCCTCGGGTCAACTGGCTTCCTCCGGATACTGCCTGGCCCGTCCGGGAAAGGAATACCTGGTATATATCCCGGATGATCAGCCTGTCACCCTGGACCTGACGGATGCCAGCGGCACCTTCCATACCAGCTGGTTCCATACAATGAACGGGAGTAAGGAACCGGGAGCAGACATGGAAGCAGGAACTGAAATCACCCTTATTTCGCCGTTTCAGGAAGGGGAAGCCGTGATTCATTTGAAACAGTAACAAATCAGCAGTTCAGAACTTTCTCCAAAAAGACCAACCTACTGCCTTTTAAGTTAGATAACTATAAAAAACGTTGGTCTACTTAAAAAATAGTTGTATCTTTCGTGTATCTGAAACATTGCTTTAGAACTCATGAGTTTTTTCAGAATGTTGTGGTTTCACATCAGAACAGCCTTAAGGCAGGTCCTGAAATTTAGGAAGCATACCGCTTTCAGTCTCACGGGCCTGGTTCTCGGGCTGGCCTGTGTGTTTATCATCTTTGCCTGGTCCATGCAGGAATTACGGTTTGACCGGTTTCATCATCGGGCCGGGGATATTTACATGATGACAACCGATATCCGGGACCAGACAGGGAACGTGATCCGTTACCCGGAAACTCCTGCTCCTCTGGCAGCAGAACTGAACCTGCAGATTCCCCAGATCGAACAAGCCTTTCACTTCCTCTATCTGTATGGGGACAGGGAACTGAAAGTGGGAGGGAATACTTTTAAAGAATCCGGAGTGGCTGCCACCCCGGAATTCCTGGAAGTACTCAATTTCAGGTTGTTGTCAGGGGATGCCAGATCCATGGACGATCCAAATTCCATTTTCCTGTCCCAGGACCTGGCTAACAAACTCTTTCCGGAGGGCTCTCCGGTCAACAGGGAGCTTCTATATAAAGATAACCGGCCGCTGGTTGTGAAAGGTGTGTTTAAGAATGTCCCGGTCAATTCTAGCCTGAGCTTCGATTTTCTGATTCCCTATGAGATCGAATACGGGATCTCAGATGAATGGTGGCAGCTTTCAGATGCGACCTTCATCCGGACCTCCCCTGACGCGGAAATAGATAAGGTGCATACGTTGATGAAAGATTTATGGCGGGAACACATTACCGACGATCAGTATGATATCGGACTTATCTCTATTACGGACCTGAGATACGGTGCAGATTTCGAATTTTTTAATGCTCCCCATGGCCATGGAGACCGAAAGAAGCTGTTTATGTTTATGGGGATCGCACTTCTGATTCTGGTACTGGCCTGTCTGAATTACCTGAACCTGATTTCGGCACACACGGTTCACCGGGAAAAAGAGGTATGGATACGCAAGATCCAGGGGGCCAGTGCCGGTGATATAAGTGCCTCCTATGTGCTGGAATCGATTGTCATCTCCATCCTCGCCTGGGGTC
>CAYRLP010000360.1:0-3920 GCA_964424935.1 uncultured Bacteroides sp. | reverse complement strand
CTTCCTGGAACGGGTGGGCTGGCCTGCAGAAACCACCCCGTCCGGGCTCTGGATCGTCGTGGAGACCCCGGGGAACGGCATACGCATAGAGGAGAGCAGCCGGGTGAGTTATGCCTTTGAATCGACCCTGCTGAACGGGAATCCCTGTTACCGGGCGACCCGTGAGAATCCCAAGGAAATCACCATAGGAAGGGGAGGGGTTGAGTCCGGCGTCGAAGAGGGCCTGAAACGGCTCAGAGAAGGAGCAAAGGCCGTTTTCCTGATCCCGCCCCACCTGGCCCACGGTAATTTCGGGGACCGGGATAAAATTCCCGGGAATTCCGTACTGATATACCACGTGGAGGTTCTGAAGGTGGAGTAAGGTTCACGAATTATATTAATTTTGCACAATAATTCTGAGTGATACTGGTTTGAAACAACAGCCGGAAAGATTTGAAGGAACGCAGCAATGATGAATAGCATGAGCAGACTATTACCCTATCTGGTATTGACCGGGGGAATCCTTTTCGCGGTATCCTGCGTAAAGGAAACCGCGGACGATGCGGCCAGACAGGAGGAACAACGGTTTTTCGATATCTACATGTCGTCACACTATCCCAATGCCGTCCCGGAACCCAGCGGATTGTATTATGTTGAAAACAAAGCGGGTGCAGGTGAAATGCCCGGTGACAGTACCTGGGTGCTGGTGGACCATGTGTCCTATCTCCTTCCCGAGGAGAAAGTATATGATACCTATATTGAAAATGTGGCCATTGACAATAACCTTTATGATACGGCCGCGCTCTATGGACCCTTTAAATTGAGAAACGGCCTGCTTAATGATGGCTTTACAGAAGGGCTTTCCATGATGCGGGAAGGGGGGGAGGCCACCTTTCTGTTCACCAGTGATCTGGGATATGGCTCAAGCAATGCCGGGAGCGTGAGCTCCTACCGGTCGTTGAAATATGAAGTACGACTACTCAAAATACTTGGAGAAAATATTGAATCCTATGAAGCAACCCGGATCCTGGCCTATGCCGATACCATTCCAGGTGTGGATACCATATACGATGCTGAAACCGATGCGATCATGTACTATGTGGTGGACTCGGCCACCACCGGGGCCCCGGTAGCCATCGATTCCACTATCCAGGTGGCCTACAAGGGCTACCTGATCGATGGCCGGGTATTTGATGAGTCCGCCGAAGGAGCTTACTATGAATTTACGGTAGGTGATTTTGAAGACGGGACAAGGATGGGGTGGCACCTGGGAATGCAGCGCTTCAAGGAAGGGGAGAAAGGCAGGTTAATCATTCCGTACCAACTGGGCTACGGTGAATTAGGGATGAAGACTACTAAAGGCAACATTGCCATCCCCCCCTATGAATCCCTCGTATTCGATGTGGAGGTGGTCAGCGTAACTGCCGGGGACGATGATGTGCATCCCGACACAAAAAAATAATATAGTTATTTTCCGATCAGAAATAGAACCGGCCTTTTATGAAGGGCCGGTTTTTTCTTTTTCCACTCCCCGGCCGGCAGGGTAAGGATGAATTCCGTTACCAGGGTCAGATCGGCTGCCACGCAAATCCGGGTGGAGGGATGGACCGTTTCCAGGATATCAGCCAGCAGGGCATCGTTCCGGTAAGGTGCTTCAATGAAAAGCTGGGTCTCCCCCTTCCGGGCCACGGCCTGCTCCAACTCCCTGATCCTGCGGATCCGCTCCGGCCGTTTGACGGGGAGGTACCCGTGAAAACAGAAGGACTGGCCATTCATTCCGGAAGCCATCAGGGCCAGCAGGATGGAGGAGGGTCCGGTAAAGGGAACCACCTGAATCCCGCGCTCATGGGCCAGGCGGACAACCGCTGCTCCAGGATCCGCCACTCCGGGCAGACCCGCTTCCGATAACAAAGCCCCGTCCATACCCTGTTCCACCTTATCCAGGAAAGAGGGAATCTCTTCCGGTGAAGCGTGTTTGTTAAGTTCAAAAAAGGTTAGATCATTGATGGGGGTCTCCGGGTTCAGGGATTTAAGGAATCGTCTGGCATTTCGCAGGTCTTCCACCATAAACAGGCGGATAGGACGGATCCTGGACTTGATTCCTTCCGGGATCGTAAGGCTTGTATCCGGATTCCCCAGGGTGTTCGGGACCATGTAGAGGACACCTTTCATGTTTCGTAAGCTGGAATGATGTTTTAAAAATAGTTATAACTTCGTGAATAGCGTAATGCAATATCAAGGGGTTTGAAAATTACTTTTATGGGTACCGGTACTTCCCAGGGGGTCCCTGTGATCGGATGCCCATGTGCAGTATGCCAGTCCACGGATGAACGGGACAAACGTTTGCGTTCTTCTGTGCTGGTGGAACTGAACGACGAGGTGGTGGTCATCGATACGGGCCCCGATTTCAGGCAGCAAATGCTCCGGGCGGGATCCACCCGGTTGAATGCGGTCCTGTATACCCACGAGCATCGGGATCATATTTCGGGACTGGATGATATACGTGCCTATAACTATCTGCAGAAGAGTCCCATGGATGTGTACGGGGAGACAAGGGTACTCCGGGCTCTGAACAATGGCTTTCCCTATGTTTTTGCTGAAAAGAAATACCCCGGCATCCCACAGGTCCGTATGCATGAAATTTCCACGAATCCCTTTCCGATCGGGAAGATGGAAGTGGTACCCATCCGCCTGATGCATTACCGCCTGCCGGTCCTGGGGTTCCGTATAGGTGATTTCGCTTACCTGACTGATGGAAACTACATTCCCGAGACGGAGAAGAAGAAATTATCAGGGCTGAAGTTTCTGGTGGTCAATGCACTCCGAAAGGAAGCTCATATTTCCCATTTTTCCCTTTCCGAAGCGGTCAGCCTGATCAAAGAGGTAAATCCCCGGATGGGGTACCTGACTCATATTTCCCATCAGATGGGGATATATGCGGACCTGGAAAAGGAACTTCCTTCCGGTATCCGGCCGGCCTATGACGGGTTGGTACTGGAAGTGTAATCCCTCACCTCTTCCATCTTTTTTCCGGTGCTGATAAACAGGATGGCTGTAAGGATACTGATGATCAGGAAAATAATGCCGGCAAGTGCTAGGGCCTGGGGCAGGGAATACACATCTTTTACCCAGCCCAGCAATGGACCGCTAAACGCAAAAAGCAGGCGGATGATGAAATTCCGCACGGATAATACGGTGGCCCGGATGTGTGAGGCCGTGATCCTGTTGATGTAATCCTTTAGAACAGGAGTGGCGTAGCCTCTGACCAGGTAGAAAATATAGAGTACGATCAGGCCCGTCGCATGCTGAAACCTGCTCAGTGCCAGGTAGCCCAGGGGGACCAAAAGGGCGATGAGCAGGATCGACCACCTCTGTCCCAGCTTTTGTTCCAGTCCGTGTGCAGTATACGAAGTGATAGCCACGGTCAGGTTCAGGCTGGTCCAGAGGATCCCGAACCAGGCAATATCAATTCCTGAAAATTCAAAAAAAGGCTGGGCGAACCAGGCCATGGTGAGGGTGGCCGTGCCAGTGATGGCGCTGAAGAGGATGTTTCTCCTCAGGGGACGGTCGGTGAACAGGGCAAAGCGGGAAATCCGGAGGATCTCCATCATCCCTGCCTTCATCAAGGGGACCTTCCGGGTGGGTTCCACCAGTGTCAGTGCCGCAGGCAGGGCAATAAGGGTCACAAAGGTCTGTGCTATATAAGGGATCCGGATAGTGATCCCGGCAAGCAAACCACCCAGTATGCCGGCAACGGCTTCTGCCACATTTCCCAGGGAAGTGATCCGGCCTTCGTAACGGGTATAAGTCCGTTCCTTACCTTTATCCAGAAGGGAATCATAAAGCATGGCCGAGTCGGCACCGGAAACACAACTCTGTCCCATTCCCAGAACCATTTCGGCGATCAGGAATCCCAGGAATCCAAAGCTCAGGCTGTAGAT
>CAYRLP010000359.1:3683-3937 GCA_964424935.1 uncultured Bacteroides sp. | reverse complement strand
CCCACGGATAGCTACAAGCCTGATGTGGACTTTGCCACTTCACTAATCGGTTACAGTGAACGAGCCTGGGGGGGATTTACGGTGGACCACCTATTGAGGCCCAATTACGGACTGTACAACAACGATGCGCCCCTGCCCATGAAATTCACCATCTTTGGTGGATACCAGATCGTCAAAAAGGGCCGCCTCACCAATCCCATCGATGAAACTCTTTCCCTGGCTGCCTACTTTCAGCACCAGGATGTTTACAACCA
>CAYRLP010000359.1:0-3673 GCA_964424935.1 uncultured Bacteroides sp. | reverse complement strand
CTTTAATGCTGGGATTCTGGTACAGAGGAATCCCCTTCCTTAAAGGGAGTGACGACGAGGCCTACCAGAAGGATCCCAGGGGCGATGCGATTGCCTTCCTGGTTGGGTACAAGATGGATCAGCTCCGGGTGGGCTATAGCTATGACTTCACTATTTCCAACCTGGTCTCCTCGACCGGAGGCGCGCATGAGGTCTCCATTACCTATGAGTTCAAGACCAAGCGCAAGCGAGAAAAGCCTCGAATGGTCCCATGTCCCGAGTTTTAAACTACTCTTATTAAAACACGTATGAAATACGGTTCCGAGGAGTATCCTCTGTCCTTTGGAACAAAGACCGTATATCTGCAGCATCGTGAACCGGCTCTGAATACCCATCCGGATGACTTCCAACAGCTGCTTGCTTCACGCTTACCCATTTCAGATTCTAGGATCACCAATGTGGGTATCGTAGTGGCTGACAAGACCCGGTTGAGCCAGTACCCGGAGTATCTGCCGGTACTGACCGGTTATCTGGTGGATTCGGGCATATCTCCCTCCGAGATAACTTTCTACATAGCCTACGGGACCCATGCTCCCCAGACTGAGCAGGAGTGCCTGGATTGTTATGGGGATACCTACTCCAAGTTCCGATTCGTTCATCATGATAGCCGGGCCACTGAAGGATTTCGGACACTCGGAACCACTTCCAGGGGAACTGTGGTCGAGGTAGCCAAAGAGGTGCTTCAGCACGAAATGCTGATCACTTTTGGGGCGGTCCTGCACCACTACTTTGCTGGATTTGGAGGGGGAAGGAAGTTGCTTTTTCCGGGCTTGGGAGCCTTTACATCGATTCTTCAGAACCACCGTCTCTTTCTGGATTTCTCAAACCGAACCCTTGCTACCGGATGCCAGGCGGGACGGCTGGACGGAAATCCTCTGGCTGTAGACCTGGAGGAAATCAGCCGCATGCTTCCACCCCGCCTTGAGATCCATGCCCTGCTGAATAGCCAGAAGCAGGTATGTGAGTTATATATCGGTGAAAGTGAGCAAGATTTCAGGGAGGTGTGTCAATTCTATGACCACTATTTCCGCTGGGATGGCGATGAACAGTTCGATCTGATAGTGGCCAGTGCCGGGGGATATCCCAAAGACATCAACTTCATTCAGGCCCATAAATCGGCCCATAATGCGGCTTCTTTTGTGAAAAATGGTGGAAATTTGGTCATCTTTGCTGAGTGCCGGGACGGATTGGGGAACCCGGACTTTATGGAGCTGTTTGATAATAGTGGCCGGGAGAAGCTTTTCGGACAGCTGGAAACCGAATACCAGAACAATGCCGGGACCGCAATGGCCATGCTGGAGAAAACCGAGCGAATCCACATCCATATGGTCACTAGTCTAGAAGCAGGGGTTTGCGAAATCATGGGGGCACGGAAATGTACCGTAGAAGAGACCCAGTCGATCATCGACCGGGAAAAAGGAACGGTGGCGGTTCTGGAGAATGCAGGGATGTTATATAGATAGGAAAACGATGAAATCCAAGAACATTGAGAAGACCAGAAAGTATGTATTCCTGCGTATCCTGGCTGGTGGGTTCCTGGCAGGATGCCTCCTTCTTTCCGGTCCTCCCGTTTATGGGCAATATCTGCCCACCCACATCTCCAACTGGGGGATCTACCTCTTCCTGGATGAACTGGCCACGAAGCAGGTGATCGATCTTTATTCTCTTGTTAAACCCTATGGAAGAAAAGAGATTGCAGGCTTGTTGCTGAAAGCGGATTCTTCCCGGGCGGTGCTAACCAATCGGCAGCAGGCCGAACTTGATTTTTATCTGAGGGACTACCGGAAGGATTTGCCTGCTGAAGATCCGGAAGCTTTTGGCAGCAGTTGGTTATGGGAGAAGAGGAAAGATAAGCGATTTGATGTGTTTGATTATCGAGATTCCCTGTTCCGGATTACGGTCAATCCCATCATGGGAGGCGATCTCTGGGTCAATCAAAACGGAACGTTCACACACTGGTGGAACGGGCTGGAAGTCGGTTCGACTATTGGGAAATTTGCACTCTGGGGCTCACTTCGCGATAACCACGAGTCCACTGAACTGACAGCCAGGGACTTCCAGAATGAACGTATCGGGGCTTCCCACATCAAGATATTCTCCGGAGGGAAGCGGGATTACTGGGAGGTACGTGCCGGAATCACCTATGGATGGGAATGGGGACACGTGGGACTCATCATGGGGCAGTTTGCTTGGGGGGAGAACAATGCGGGTGCAAACATATTTTCTGGACGTACCCCTGCCTTTCCCCGCCTGGAGCTGGCTATGAACCCAGCACCCTGGATCCGCTTCACCTATCTGCACGGGGCGCTGGTGTCCGAGGTAGTCGATTCCACCTTATCCTTTACTACCTCCACGGCCTACGGCACGGACTATCGGGAGGTGTACCATCCCAAATACCTGGCAGCCAACATCTTTACCTTCATACCCACCCGTGGACTGCAGCTTTCAGTCGGGAACTCGGTGGTATACGACTATCGGCATCCCCACGCGGCCTTCCTGCTACCCTTGGCCTTTTACAAGGCTATTGACCACACACTTAATGCCAGAATCAACAACATGAATTCCCAGCTATTCTTTTCGGTTTCCTCGAGAAACCTGAAGGATATTCACTTTTACGGGACAGTATTCCTGGATGAGATGGCCGTGGACCGGATCTTCAACAGCGAGGAACATAATTTTGTATCATATAAGGCCGGAGTAGCCTCAACCCTACTTGCCAATACCCGTATTTGGGCTGAATACACTTGGACCAACGCACTGACTTTCAGGCACAACGTACCTACAACCACTTATGAATCAAACCAGTACAATCTCGGGCACTACCTGGAGGACAACGCGAAGCAGTTCTGCCTGGGACTGGAGTACAGGCCCATACGCACGCTGCAAATCGGGGTGTACTACAAGCATGCTGAGAAAGGACCGGATCATACGCTGCTGGGGACCACGCCCAGGATGGAGATTACTTCCTTTGAGCCCGTTGTATGGGAATCGGACCGGGCCGGTGTCCTGGCTACCTGCCAGTTGATCAATGAACTGTATCTGCGTCTGGGATACGAGTGGAGAAAGGTAAACGGAGAGACAGACTACCTGGTACAGTGGACCCCGGAAGTCTACCACGGAACTACTGGGACTTTCCGGATCGGACTTAATTATGGCTTCTGATTGCCGTAATAAATCTATCTTTACGCAAAATCGAGCGAATGGCAAAGAACATCTATCCTGTATTTGATCGCATCTATGACCGCAAGGTGAAAGAGGAGATCCTCCGGCAGAGCGCTAAAGTGATCTGGTTTACTGGACTCTCTGGATCGGGGAAGACCACTCTGGCCTCGAACTTGGAGAAGGAGCTCTTCTTCCGCCGGTTCTTCTGCCAGGTGCTGGATGGGGACAATATTCGTGCGGGCATTAATAGCAACTTGGGATTCAGTAAGGAGGACCGGTTGGAAAATATACGCCGCATAGCCGAGGTCTCCAAGCTGCTGATCAACGCAGGAATAATCACCATCTGCTCCTTTATCAGTCCCACTGATGAGATCCGGGAAATGGCCCGGAACATTATTGGGGAGAATGATTTTATCGAAATCTTCCTGAATCCCCCCCTGGAGGTATGTGAACAGCGGGATACCAAGGGCCT
>CAYRLP010000358.1:0-3941 GCA_964424935.1 uncultured Bacteroides sp. | reverse complement strand
GTATTCTGGCATACCAGCGGGACGGGACGGTTGAGATGATAAATCCTGCTGCCAAGAAACTGTTTCAGGTCAGCAGTTTGAAGGATATCCGCTCGCTGCAATCACTCAGTGACAAGCTGGTCCATACCCTGCTGACGATCAATCCCGGTGAGAACAAACTGGTCAAAGTACAGGATGATGAAGATATCCTGCAACTGGCCATATATGCCTCTGAGTTCAAGGTGAAAGATAAGGTGATCCTCCTGAGTACCATCAAGAACATCCAGAATGTCCTGGAGGAGCAGGAAACAGCCGCCTGGCAGAAGCTGATCCGGGTGCTGACCCACGAGATCATGAACTCCATTGCCCCCATCTCTTCCCTCTCCTCCACCATCGAATCGATGGTAAAGCCTTATACATCAGGTGAAAAAGGGATGCCTGAAGTGGACCTGAACATCATCCAGGAGATTGAAGGGGCCCTGCAGACCATCAACAGGCGGAGCACGGGTCTGATGAATTTTGTGGAAACCTACCGGAGCCTGACAAAGATTCAGGAGCCCAATTTCTCCGTCGTGAAAATGAAGGATCTGATCAACCATGTACATACGCTGATGAAGAAGGATGTGGAGCGTAAGAACATACGCATGGTTACCTCTGTGGAACCTGATACCATTGAGGTGCAAATTGATGAGCAGATGATTGAACAGGTTATGATCAACCTGATCAAGAATTCGGTCCAGGCGCTGAAGGGACGCCTGGAAGCCAGGATCCAGATCAGAGGGTTCTATAACAAACGGGGCCGGCCCTGCATCCAGGTGATAGATAACGGTCAGGGGATCCTGGACGAAGTTATTGACAAAATATTCATCCCTTTCTTTACGACCAAACCCAACGGATCCGGGATCGGGCTGAGCCTGTCCAGGCAGATCCTCAGGCTGCACGGGGGGACCATCACGGCCAAATCGGTCCCCAACGAAGAGACCATCTTTACCATGACCTTCTGACCAATTTTCCATATCTTGGTTTACCCGGTACAATGATCACGGGCATGCTTCGTTTTAAGAGTATCAAACGTCTTGGAATGAAAACCTACAGAACAGCTGCTATAGCAGCCCTGAGCATCCTGCTGTGCACCCAGCTGGCTGCACAGCCGAAAACATGGCTGACCTTCGAGGCCGGTCCCCAGTGGAGCATGCTTAAGGTAAGCGACCCGGACGGATATTTCCAGGAAGCAAACGTCCGTGGTTTTATGTCGGGATTCCAGGTGGGCCAGGAGATCATCCCCAGTCTGATTGTGAGTACCGGCCTGCTCTACATCCCGCGGAACGACGGGATCAACATGACCGATGACCGCCCCCACCGGGCCAGCTGGTCCGCCTCCAGCACCTTCCTGATCCCGGTCCGGGCCGAGTACATGATCCATCCCAGCGATTACCCGGTCTATTTCACTCCCCGTATCGGGTATGTATATAGCTGGGATTCCCCCTCGCAGGATCCTTATACGGCGAACAGCATTCTTTCCGCACCCGACGGGACGGTCCTTTCCTATAATATCCAGCAACAGACCGGACAGGTCATCCACCACCTGCTTGAAGTGGGGATCGGGGTGAATCTGCGGTTCTCCAATTCCTGGCAGACTTCCCTGAACCTGTCTTACATGACCGGACTGCTCGGATCTGCATCCACCAGGTATCTGCTTGATTATACGGACGGTGCCGGGATTAACGCCTCCACCGGTTATACCACGAAGGGGAATTCCCTGACTACCACCCTGGCACTCAATATCCCGGTAAGCAACATCTGGCAGAACAAGGATTACCGCATACGCAAGCGTATTGAGAATTCGGTATACAAGGGGAAACCCGTTGAAAGAAGGGGACAGATCTACGTGGGAGCCGAGGTCGGTTCGCTCAGGAGGTCCTTTTCAAGCAACAACCCGGCCGTAGGTCCCCGGCCCATGGATGCAGCCCTTTTCCGCTTTGCGAACCTCCATACCGGTCTGTACGCCGGCTACATGCTTACCGATGAACTGGGCGTTGATCTGGGGGCCTACTATCAGCGATCCACCGCTTTTTATGCCCTCATGTATGATCACGAAACTGATTTTGAGACCCGGATGCCGGCTCCCTGGTTTCTGGAGATCCCCCTGCGATTCAGGTATTTCTACAACCTGCACAAAAACAAGGTCCACCTGGTCATTTACGGAGGAGCCTCCCTGCTGACACACTTCTCCCAGGGCATCTATGAGGAGGGCAGCCAGCCTTTCGCCTACAGCCCGTCCACCGGTGCGGGGGAAGTGAATGCTACCACCTCCTACGCTGCCTCCGGTACCAAACGCTTTGCTCCGGTGCTCCGGCTGGGAACAGGCGTGGAATACCGGCTGCCCATGGAATTCCCGCTGATTGCCACACTTTACGTGAATTACATGCAGGGTTTCCTGGAAGTGGGAAAAATCGAAGTAAGCAACACTATTGGGGAAACACCGGCCGCCTCAACCATTGCCTACACGGGATCCGGGGTAAGCGTGGATGTGGGTGTGAAAGTCCCCTTCCGGTTCGGACGCGGAAGATGCGGTCAATTACCTGAAAGAGAGTAATCATGAAACTGAGAACTGCCACCATAATCCTGTTTATCCTGCCATCCTGGATGGTATGTGCTCCACTGGCGGCCCAGGAATCGGTGCACCAGGTGCATGAGGTCATGGACCTGCCGGTGAAACTGGATCCCGGAGGTAGCCTTGACTGCACCCTCGAGTTCCACGAACAGTGGACCATCCGTGTCCACGGCTCCTCCATTTCAAAAGAGGTTAGTTCCTTCAGATATTCCTGTGCGGACAGCACCAGAAGCCTGTTTCCTGCGGAAGGAAAGCTGCGGGTCCGGGACATCTCCTATGAATTTTCCTTTCTGGATCCCCGCGGGGAAGTCATGCGGGAACTCCAGGAAGGTATAATCACCCTGATCAACAGCATGCATCCTTTGCCCGGGGTCTACCAGGCAGAAAAGCAGCTGCTCTCGGTTCACTTTCATGAAGACTGGATCCTGGATGGGGAGCAACAAGACATCCAGAAGAAGGTTACCGGGATCACCCCGGTGATCTGGCAGATCAGGCAAACGGTTGACGGAGAACCGGTTCTGGACGGCGATACGGGGTACCCGGTCTATTTCAAACTCACACTGGACCGGATTCCGCTTCGTCAGCCCTAGGCAATCTGGATCATTAATCCGGTTTTTCTATCTTTGGGAAAACCGAAATCTCGATGTCCGGGGAAACGCTTTCTGCCACCTATCATGAACGGATCAGTCAATTTGAGAATGCCATCCGGCAGCAGACGGGGCGGATCAACCTCCTTTCCCTGGCCAGGCTCGTGGTTCTTGTAGCGGCCATCTGGCTCCTGGTTCTCGGGATCCGTAACCGGGAGGTCCTGTTCTATCCGGGTTCGGCCCTGCTGGGGATTCTGTTCCTTTACCTGGTTACCCTTTTCAACCGGTGCAAAGGACAACGGGAGCTTCTGCTGAAGCTCAGACACCTCAACGAAGTGGAGCTGGCCTGCCTGGACCACGATTACCAGAAGCTGCCTGACGGGTCCGAATTCATGGATCTTTCCCACCCCTGGTCCCATGACCTGGACCTGTTTGGAACGGGCTCGCTCTTCCAGTACCTCAACAGGACCTCCACCATAGGCGGTGGGCGCATCCTGGCGGAACTGCTCACCACGGAAGCCGGTTCCGCAGAGTTGATCCTGGACCGGCAACGCATAATCAGGGACCTGAAGGACCGGATCGATTTCAGACAGTATTTTACAGCCACAGGGGAGTTGCTGAAAGAAAAACCGGGCGATCTGGGGGATCTGTCCAGGTGGATTGAAAGCAAATCATATATCAGCAAGCACCGCTGGCTCTTCTACCTGGCCCTGTGTATCAGCCTTTGTTCGCTGACCTCAATCATCTGGGGAATCTTTGAC
>CAYRLP010000357.1:0-3954 GCA_964424935.1 uncultured Bacteroides sp. | reverse complement strand
AACCATCCTTATAACGAGACCTGTGCGGCCATTGCCAATGTGTACTGGAACCACCGCATGTTCCTATTACATGGAGATTCCAAGTATGTGGACGTGTTGGAGCGGACCCTTTATAACGGCGTCATCTCCGGGTTGTCACTGGACGGGACACTCTTCTTCTATCCCAATACCCTGCAGCACGATGGTGTGTCCACATTTAACCAGGGCGTGAACGGACGTTCTCCGTGGTTCAGCTGTTCCTGCTGTCCTTCCAACCTCTCCAGGTTTGTCCCTTCTGTAGCGGGTTATGCTTATGCGATCCGGGGGGAGGATGCCTATGTGAACCTCTTTATGAACAGTGAAGCTACCCTTCAGACCGGTGGGGGTGAATTGCTGATAAGGCAGCAATCGAATTATCCCTGGGAAGGGACCATCCAACTGGATATTCAGAACGAAACGGCAGTTAATGCTGCCCTGCATATCCGGATCCCCGGCTGGGCACTCAACACTCCTGTTCCATCCGACCTGTTCCGATTTGCTGACGACCGGTATGCAAAACCTGTTTTGAAAGTGAATGACAGGGAAGTGGAGATCCGGACGGAGAAAGGTTACGCGGTGCTGGATGGAGACTGGAAGAAAGGGGACCGGATCACCCTGGAGCTTCCCATGGTGGATCATATTGTTCAGGCCAATGAAAAGGTCGAGGCCAAAACCGGGCTGCTGGCAGTTCAGTATGGACCGCTGGTCTATTGTGCTGAAGAAACAGACAATCATGCAGATGTTCTGGAAGCCGGGATCAGTACAGATTCAAAGTTTGTAACAGAGTATATGCCGGGACTCCTGGGTGGAGTGAACATGCTTCACGGGGAGGATCTTAACCTGATTCCCTACTATGCGTGGGCTAACCGGGAAATAGGTAAAATGAATGTCTGGTTTAATGAGGTAAATTAATCTCCCAACTTTAGATATTATGAAAAAAATCCGCTTTACCGGTCTGTTGATCGCTGCATTTCCCTTGCTCCTGAATGGTCAATCCATACACCTGGATAATATCCTGTATGGTGCTGCCTATTATCACGAGTATATGCCCTATGAGCGGCTGGATGAAGATGTCAGGATGATGAAAGAGGCAGGGATCTCGGTGGTAAGGGTGGGAGAATCCACCTGGAGCCTTTTTGAGCCCAGGGAGGGTGAGTTTGAGTTTGCATGGATGGACCGGATCATTGACAGGTTTTATGAAGCAGGGATCGGTGTTATCCTGGGTACGCCCACCTATTCCATACCGGCCTGGTTATGGCACAAGCATCCGGAGGTTCTCAGGGATCTGCGGAACGGAGGTAAATCCTATTATGGGATCAGGCAGAATATGGATATTACAAATCCCACCTATCTCTATTATTCAGAGCGGATTATCAGAAAAATGATGGAGCATTTTGCTTCACATCCCGGTATCATAGGATACCAGGTGGACAATGAAACGGAGGCCAGGGGCGTCAATAATTATGATTTCTATGTGAGTTTTGTGAATTACTTGAAAAAGAAGTACAAAACCACGGCTTACCTCAATAAGATATGGGGACTGAACTACTGGGGGATGACCATTAACGGATGGGAGGAGGTACCTCCAAGGGACGGGGTCACCAACACAGGGTACAAACTTGAATGGGCCAGGTTTAACCGGAAAGCCGTGGCTGATTTCCTGACCTGGCAGTCGGAGATCGTGGCGGAATATAAGCGTGACGACCAGTTTATTACCCACTGCTTTATGCCTTCGGTTCAGAACATTGACCAGCTGGCAAGCTCGAAAAAAATGGATGTGATGGCCGTGAATATTTATCATGGTCAGCAGGACAATCTGACAGGTAATGAGATTGCATTCGGCGGTGATTATTTCCGGTCGGTTAAAAACGGCAATTACCTGGTAACAGAGACCAATGCCCAGACCATAGGCTGGACATCCAAGACCCAGCAACCTCCCTACCCGGGTCAGCTGAGACAGAATGTATATGCGCATATCGGCTCGGGTGCCAATATGGTGGAGTACTGGCACTGGCATTCCATCCATTACGGGCAGGAGATTTACTGGAAAGGGGTCCTTTCACATGACCTGCAACCCAACAGGGCCTATGCAGAGGTCTCCAAAACCGCTCATGAACTGCAGCGATTTGGAAAAAAGCTGGTGAATCTTAAGAAAGAGAACAAGGTGGCCATCCTATTCAGCCATGATTCCAATGATGCCCTCAATTTCATGCCGTTCAACGGGGCGGGATCCGACTGGAGTGAATCCACGAGCAGTGCCTACCGCAACCAGCTGGTAGGTCAGTTTCACAGGGTATTGTATCAGAACAATATAGGGGTGGACTTCATATTCCCTGAAAAACCTGATTTTGAGAAATACGACCTGGTCATCATCCCTTCACTCTATGTGGCCTCCGATGAGCTGCTTGAACAGATCAGCGAGTATGTTCAGAACGGTGGACAGGTGATCATGCAGTTCAAAAGCGGATTCAGCGACGAGAACTCCATGGTCAGGCCGGTCATGGCACCTGGTCCCCTCCGCGAGGTTTGCGGCTTCTATTACCAGGAGTTCTCCAATATCAAACCATTGCCGTTAAAAGATAATCCGTTTCAAGTGGAGGAGAATGTAGCAACGGACTGGATGGAGTTTATCATTCCTGAAACAGCCCGGGCTCTGGCCTACTATGATCATCCCTATTTTTCAAAATATCCTGCTGTGACCATCAATGAGTACGGTAAAGGTGCCTTATTGTACGAGGGCTCCGTCCTATCGGACCAGATCCAGGCAAGAATCATCAAAGAGGCTGTTGAGAGGGCCGGGATCAGCAATCCGGACCACCAGTTTTCATGGCCGCTTATAGCGAAGTCGGGGATCAATGATGACGGGAACGCGGTCCACTTTTACTACAACTACTCATCCGATCCCCTGGAGTTTGCCTATCCTCACGCTGAAGGCAGTGAGCTGGTTACTGATAAGTCTGTTAATCCGGGTGAATCCCTGGTCCTTGCCCCCTGGGATGTCATCCTTGTCGAAGAGCGTTAAGTCATATGAGACCAAAAACCTGCCTCTTCACCGGACTGGCCATTCTGTTGTTGACCGGGTGCATAAGAGAAAATAAAATCAAGGAAACGGTCAAACCCAATATCATCTTTATACTGGCTGATGATCTTGGGTATGGAGACCTGGGATGCTACGGGCAGGAGCTCATTGAAACACCGAATATTGATGCGCTGGCTTCCTCAGGAATACTGTTTACACAGCACTATTCGGGATCACCGGTCTGTGCTCCATCCAGATGTGTGTTGCTCACCGGATTGCATAGCGGTCATGCCTATATAAGGGGAAATGATGAATGGGGTGAGCGTGGCGATGTCTGGGATTACCTTGCCATGATTAAAGATTCTACGCTGGAAGGGCAACGACCGATCCCTCCACATACCACGACCATTGGCACCCTGATGCAGTCGGCTGGCTACAGGACCGGAATGATTGGGAAATGGGGCCTTGGAGCTCCGCATACAGAAGGTATTCCCAACATGCAGGGATTTGATTTTTTTTGCGGTTACAATTGTCAGCGTCAGGCGCATACTTATTACCCGGTCCACCTCTACCTCAATAAAGAACGCCTGTATCTTGGAAATGATACCGTGGCTCCCCATACCGTGCTGGAGGAGGGTGCCGATCCCTATGATCTGGCCAGCTATGCGCCTTACACACTCTCCAGCTATGCACCGGATGTGATGTTTGATAAAATGATCCGCTTCATTGAAGAGGTAGAAGAGAAACCCTTCTTCTTCTACTGGGCATCTCCCATACCCCATATGGCTTTGCAGGCCCCCAGCAGATGGGTTGATTATTACGTGGATAAATTCGGGGATGAACCTCCCTACCCGGGTGATCAGGGCTACTTCCCGTGCCGCTATCCCCATGCCACCTACGCGGCCATGGTCTCCTAC